>CAZNLX010000387.1:288-1503 GCA_964573925.1 uncultured Intrasporangiaceae bacterium | reverse complement strand
GCCAGCGATACTGCCCCGACCTCACCCTGACCGACCTGCGTCCCCACCCAGCCGGGATCCGAGCCCAGGCGGTGTCCCGGGACGGCACTCTCATCCACGACTTCGTCCTCGGGCGCACTCCTCGCAGCATCCATGTGCTCAACGCACCCTCGCCGGCCGCGACCGCCGCGCTGGAGATCGCCGACCACCTCGCTGCGCAGGTCGAGGCGGTCCTGGCGGGCTGACCGCTCGCAGGGCTTCGGCGGCCATGGGCTGCGGATGTCGCTACCGGTGACGAGTTCAGCAGCCCACAGCCGCCTCGGTAGGCTGAGGCACGTGCCTGAGCCCGTGCCGATCGTCGTCCTCGTCTCCGGGTCCGGCACCCTCCTGCAGGCGCTCATCGACGCCTGTGCTGATCCCGCCTACGGGGTGCGGATCGCCGCCGTCGGAGCCGACCGCCCTGGAACCCTCGGTCAGGCGCGGGCCGAGGCGGCCGGCATACCGACGTTCGTATGCCGTGTCGCCGACTTCCCCTCGCGGGCGGACTGGGACGCCGCGCTCGCCGAGACGCTGACGAGCCATAAACCGGCCTTCGTCGTGTCGGCGGGCTTCATGAAGATCCTCGGCCCGGCGGTGCTCGCCCGGCATACCGTCGTCAACACCCACCCGGCCCTGCTACCCGCCTTCCCAGGGGCGCATGCGGTGTCCGACGCCCGGGACTACGGGGTGCGGGTCACCGGGACGACGTGCCACCTCGTCGACGCGGGCGTGGACACCGGGCCGATCATCGAGCAGCACGCCGTGACCGTCGAGCCCGACGACACGGTGGACTCGCTCCACGAACGCATCAAGGTCGTCGAGCGTCGGATGCTCGTCGACATCGTGGGCCGGATGGCCCGCGAAGGTTTCACCGTCACCGGCAGGAAGGTCAGCATCCCGTGAGCAGCGTCCAGGTCAGCGCGCCCGGTCCCACCCAGGACGTCCGGCCGGTGCGCCGGGCGTTGGTCTCGGTCTTCGACAAGTCGGGGCTCGAGGACCTCGTCCGCGGGTTGCATGAGGCCGGCGTCGAACTCGTCTCGACCGGCGGTTCGGCGGCGCTCATTGCCGGCCTCGGTCTGCCGGTGACGAAGGTCGAGGAGCTCACCGGTCTCCCCGAGTGCCTCGAAGGCCGGGTCAAGACGCTGCATCCCCGGGTGCACGCCGGGCTGCTGGCCGACACCCGCAAGCCCGACCACC
>CAZNLX010000387.1:0-278 GCA_964573925.1 uncultured Intrasporangiaceae bacterium | reverse complement strand
CGAGGCCTTCGAACTCGTCGTCGTCAACCTCTACCCGTTCGCCGCGACGGTCGCCTCGGGTGCGACCCCCGACGAATGCGTCGAACAGATCGACATCGGCGGACCGTCGATGGTGAGGGCGGCCGCCAAGAATCACCCCAGCGTCGCGGTGCTCACCAGCCCGACGCAGTATGCCGCCGCGCTGGCTGCCGTCCGCTCCGGCGGCTTCACCTTCGCCGCCCGGCAGCGACTGGCGGCCGAGGCGTTCGCGCACACCGCGGCATACGACGTCGCGGTGG
>CAZNLX010000386.1:0-1506 GCA_964573925.1 uncultured Intrasporangiaceae bacterium | reverse complement strand
ACGAACAGTGGCTTCTTGATCCTGTGCGCGTTGCTCAGCGGTGAAATCTTTTCCAGGTGCGCGCGCATCGCCGGGTCGCGCTCGTCGCCGTACTCGACGCGGCGCAGGTCGCGGCGGTAGCTCTCGGTGTTGTTCAGGAAGGTCACGAAGTGCGAGATGCCGACGTCGTCGATGGCGCCGGCAATGCGGTCGGCGAAGTGCACGCTGACGGCCAGGCTCATGTAGCCGCCGTAGCTGCCGCCCGCCACCACCACGCGGGACGCGTCGAGATCGGGCTGGCGGGCGATCCAGTCCAGCAGCGCGCCGATGTCCTTGACCGAGTCCTCACGCTGGAAGCCGTTGTCCAGGTCGGTGAAGCTCTTGCCGAAGCCGGTCGACCCCCGCACATTGGGCTGGATCACCGCCAGGCCCATCTCCTGGATCAGGTAGTTGTAGCGGCCCATGAAGCCGACCTTGGCCTGCGCCTCGGGGCCACCGTGGATGTCGATCAGCACCGGGCGCCTGCCGGTGAAGCGGGGCGGCGGCATGTTCATCAAGCCCGAGATGGTGCGGCCGTCGAAGCTGGGCCAGGTGACGATGCGCTGGTCGCTGAACTGCGCCATGTCCACACCAGGCGGCGCATGGGCGCGGGTCCACTGCGCGACCTGGCCCGAGGCCAGGTCGACGGTGAACACCTGGCTCGGCCCCTGCGCGCTGTTGACGGTGAAGGCCAGCTCGTCGGCGCCCGGGCGGAACGCCATGCTGCCGATGCTGCCGGCCGGCAGCCCCGGCAGCGGACGCAGCTTGAACCCGGCGGCCACGTCGAGCAGGCGCAGGTCGTCCTTGCCGTTGACGTTGAACTGCAGGGCCTGCCAGCGGCCGTCGCGCGACAGTGCGCCGTCGGACACATCCCAGGCCACGTCGGCGGTCAGGCGCTGCAGCTGGCCGGTCTGGATGTCGAGCACCATCGACTCGCGGAACTCGCCGGCGCGGTCGCTGGCCACCAGCAGGCGCCGGTTGTCGGGCAGGAAGTCGCCGGCGAAGTGCGCGGCGCGCAGCGTCTCGCCGGCGGCCGGCAGCAACTGCCGCCGCTCGCCGGACGCCAGGTTGACGAGCCACACCTGCGACTCAGTGGCGGCCACATAGCGCGTCACCGCCATCCATTGGTCGTCGCGGGTCAGCGACGCACCGAACCAGCCCGGCCCGGGCAGATCGACCAGCTTGCGGCGCTGCGCGGGTTGCAGCGGGTCGACCAGCCAGTAGGTGGTGTTCACCTGCTCGCGCCGGCCGTCCTGGGCGGTGCGGTCCAGCGGCGACGACGAGACGATCAACCGGCTCGATCCCCAGAGCCAGCCCAGGTTCGCGTTGCGGTAGTCGGGGTCGGTGAGCAGCGTGACCTGGCGCGTGTCCAGGTCCAGGCGGTAGATCTGGCCGGCCTCGTTGCCGCCGGCGCTGCGTGAAAACACGATGTAGCGCCCGTCCCGCGGCTCGAAGCTGGCCGCGCTGACCGGCTCGTTGCCCGAGGTC
>CAZNLX010000385.1:0-1509 GCA_964573925.1 uncultured Intrasporangiaceae bacterium | reverse complement strand
CCGACCTCGGGCGTGGATCCCGTGGCGCGACGGCAGTTCTGGGACCTGCTCTACGACCTGGCCGGGCGTGGGGTGACCCTCTTCGTCACGACCCACTACATGGAGGAGGCGAGCCACTGCCACCGGCTCGCCTTCATCTACCGAGGCCGGCTCATCGCCGAGGGCAGCCCCCGGCAGATCCGCTCGATGCTGTCCGACGAGCGGGTCTACGACGTCACGGTGGCCGACGCGGACCTGGCCCTGCGGTGGTTGGAGAGCGCCGACGGGGTGTCCGAGGCCTATCTGTCGGGTGCGGCCTTGCACGCGGTCATCGACGAGCCGGCCGACACCGGCCCGGACGGGCTGCGTGACCGGCTCGCGGCGGCGGGCTTCCCCGATGCGCTCGTCCAGCCCGTCGAGCCGACGATCGAGGACGTCTTCGTCACTCTCGTCACCCGGGAGCGCGACGGGGCCCAACCCTCCTGAGCTCCCGCCCGCTGGGGCTTCGGCGACATCACCTCGGGGCGCGCCTCAGCCGGTGACCATCCGGGGTCGCTGGAGCCGACAGAGCACGGCGCCGAGCAACAGCAGCAGCGCCGACACCCCGAGACCGAGCTGGTGACCGCCGGTCCGGTCGGCCAGCCACCCGGTGAGCCACGGCCCGACGACCTGGCCGAGGGCGAAGACGGTCGTGAGCATCCCCAGCGCAGCGGTCGTGTCGTGCGGGTCAACGGCATCGCGGCCGGCCGCGGTCACGGCACCGACGAGGGAGAGAAAGCACAGTCCGAACAAGACACCGGAGACGTAGAGCGCCGGGGTGGCCGAGGTGAGGGCCGGTATGCCGGTCGCCATCCCCAGCAGGACGAAGAGCACCGCCGCGGCCGACCCGCCGCGGGCGCCGCGCAGCAGCCGGGCCCACACCCGACCGCTGACCGCTCCGGCAATGCCCAGCGCGATCCAGAAGGCCGCGATCTGCTGGGGGGAGAGACCGACCTGGGTGAGCAGGGCGATGATGAACGTCATGTAGCCGATGTACCCGGCCCCGAAGAGCAGGTAGCCCGAGGCCAGCCGGCTCAGCCCACCGACCCAGAACCGGCGTGATCCGGCGGCTGCGCGCGGTGCCGTCGGGGCGGCATACGCGGCGATCGTCGCAGCGGTCGTCCCAGCGGTCGCGAGCAGGGCGAGGGCGACCCAGCCGGTCGGCCATCCCGACGGACCGAGGCGGTCGAGGACGGCGGGAACGAGCAGCCCGGAGGCGACGATCCCCACGCCCCCACCCGCGAAGTAGGTCCCGATGAGCACGGCGGCCCGATGGGCATCATGGCGTCGGCTGATCGTCGAGGTGATGGCGCCGCCGAGGACGAAGGCACCCGCGCCGGCCACCCCGAGCACCGTCCGGATCGCGAGCAGCAGGTCCAGGGACCGGGTGGCCCCCGTGGCGGCGAGCGCGAGGACCGTCACGGCGAGTGACCCGACAAATGCGAAACGTTGGCCGAGTCTGGCTGCGGCCCAAGCGGTTCCGAGCGCTCC
>CAZNLX010000384.1:0-1514 GCA_964573925.1 uncultured Intrasporangiaceae bacterium | reverse complement strand
CGCGGACCATGCCCCGGATCTCGGGACGGTCCTCCTTGACGACGGTGTCGCCGATCCGCTTGAGACCCAGCGAGCGCAGGGTCTCGCGGGCGAACCGCTGCTGTCCGACGTGCCCACGGGTCTGGGTCACCTTGAGTCGAGCCATCACGCACCGACCTTGTCTGCCTTGGCAGCGGCGGTCTTCGCGGCGGCGGCGGCCTGGGCCCGCAACATCGCGGCGGGGGCGACATCCTCGACCGAACGGCCACGGCGGGCCGCCACCGACTCGGGACGCTCGAGCTTGCGCAGCGCGGCGACCGTCGCGTGGACGATGTTGATGGCGTTGGACGAGCCGAGGCTCTTGGAGAGCACGTCGTGGATGCCCGCGCAGTCGAGCACGGCGCGCACCGGACCACCGGCGATGACACCGGTACCGGGAGCGGCCGGGCGCAGCAGCACGACGCCCGCGGCGGCCTCACCCTGAACCGGGTGCGGGATGGTGCCCTGGTTGCGGGGCACCTTGAAGAAGGCCTTCTTGGCCTCTTCGACACCCTTGGCGATGGCGGCGGGCACTTCCTTGGCCTTGCCGTAGCCCACGCCCACGGTGCCCTCGCCGTCACCGACGACGACGAGCGCGGTGAAGCTGAACCGGCGGCCACCCTTGACGACCTTGGCGACGCGGTTGATCGTCACGACGCGCTCGAGGTACTGGCTCTTCTCCTGCTCGCGGGGCTCGCGACGACCGTCGCGGCCGTCCCGGCCGCCACGACCGCGACGCTCGCCGCGCTCGCCACCGAACTCGCCGCCGGCAGCGGCACCGGCTCCGGTGCCTCGACGCTGGGGTCCGGGCATCAGTGGTTCCTCATCTCAGTCAGTCCGTTCGGGGTCACGATGCTCACAGCGAGAGCCCTCCTTCGCGCGCACCGTCCGCGATCGCGGCGATCCGGCCGTGGTACTTGTTGCCGCCGCGGTCGAAGACGACCGCCTCGACGCCGGCTGCCTTGGCCCGCTCGGCGATGAGCTCGCCGACCTTCTTGGCCTTGGCGGTCTTGTCGCCGTCGAAGCTGCGCAGGTCGCCCTCCATCGTCGAGGCGGACACGAGGGTCTTGCCTTCGGTGTCGTCGACGATCTGGGCGAACAGGTGCCGCGTCGACCGGGAGACGACCAGGCGGGGACGCTCGGGCGTGCCGGAGATCTTCTTGCGGCCGCGCACCTGGCGGCGGATCCGGGCGGCGGCCTTGCTCTTGCCGCGCTTGATGATCATTGCCATGGCTTACTTCTTCCCGGCCTTTCCGACCTTGCGACGGATCTGCTCGCCCGCGTAGCGAACGCCCTTGGCCTTGTAGGGGTCGGGCTTGCGGAGCTTGCGGATGTTGGCGGCGACCTCGCCGACCTGCTGCTTGTCGATCCCCTGGACCGAGAAGCGGGTCGGGGCCTCGACGACGAAGGTGATGCCCGCCGGCGGCTCGACGGTGATCGGGTGGCTGTAGCCGAGGGCGAACTCGAGGTTGGCACCCTTGGCCTGCACCCGGTAA
>CAZNLX010000383.1:0-1525 GCA_964573925.1 uncultured Intrasporangiaceae bacterium | reverse complement strand
GGATGCAGGACCACGCGCTCGACCCCGAGGTCTACATCCGCTCGATGGCCTCCCGCGGTCACCTCGGCGGCCTGTCGTGGACGACCCCCCAGGCGATCCGCGTGCTCGACGCGGCCGGCTGCGAGGTGATCCTCGTCGAGACGGTCGGGGTCGGGCAGTCGGAGGTGGAGATCGCCGGGCTGGCCGACACGACGATCGTCCTGCTCGCCCCGGGGATGGGCGACGGCATCCAGGCCGCCAAGGCCGGCATCCTCGAGATCGGCGACGTCTTCGTCGTCAACAAGGCCGACCGCGACGGCGCCGACTCCACGGTGCGCGACCTGCGGCACATGATCTCCCTCGGCGACCGCACCGAGCCCGGGCTGTGGCGCCCGCCCGTGGTCAAGACCGTCGCTTCGGCCGGAACCGGGGTCGAGGAGGTCATGGAGGCCATCGACACACATGTCGGCTGGCTGGACCGGACCGGGTCGCTGCGCCGCCGCCGGGTCAAGCGGGCCGCAGACGAGATCGAGGCGATCGCCGTGGCCTCGCTGCGGGCCCGGATGGGTGACCTGCGCTCCGGGCACGGCATCGTGGAGCACGCCGAGGCGGTCGTCGCCGGCACGACCGACCCGTATGCCGCCGCCGAGGACGTCGTCGCCCACCTCACCTGAGCGAGGGTGAGTTCGGCGGGAGAGTGGCTCCCCCTGGCAGGATGAGCTCGACCCATGGGTGGGAGGTCGGGAGCCGACCACACGGCATACTCGTCCCTCACCCGCGAGCAGGTGAAGGTGACCATGCAGATCTGGCCGGGCAAGCCCTACCCCCTCGGGGCGACCTACGACGGCTCCGGGGTGAACTTCGCGCTCTTCTCCGAGGCGGCCGAGCGGGTCCAGCTGTGCCTCGTGGGCGACGACGGCACGGAGACCCGCGTCGACCTACCCGAATGCGACGCCTTCGTCTGGCACGTCTACCTGCCCTCGATCCAGCCGGGGCAGCGTTACGGCTACCGCGTGCACGGGCCCTACGACCCGGCGGCGGGCGAGCGGTGCAATCCCGCCAAGCTCCTGCTCGACCCCTATGCCAAGGCCATCGACGGGACGATGACCGGGGGACAGGCGCTCTTCGGCTACCGCTTCGACGACCCGAAGCTCGGGCTCTCGCAGACAGCCGACACCACGGACAGCCTCGGTCACACGCTGCTCTCGGTCGTCATCAACCCCTACTTCGACTGGGGCAAGGACCGCGCGCCGGGGCACGACTACCACGACACGGTCTTCTACGAGGCGCACGTCAAGGGCCTCACCATGGCGCATCCCGACGTGCCCGAGGAGATCCGGGGCACGTATGCCGGCCTGGCCCATCCCGCGATCATCGGACACCTGAGCGATCTCGGCGTCACGGCGCTCGAGCTCATGCCGGTCCACCAGTTCGTCCAGGACTTCACCCTGCAGGAGCGTGGGCTGCGCAACTACTGGGGCTACAACACGATCGGCTTCCTGGCCCCGCACAACGAATATTCCAGCGCCGGTGGCCGGGGCCAGCA
>CAZNLX010000382.1:0-1550 GCA_964573925.1 uncultured Intrasporangiaceae bacterium | reverse complement strand
CTCCTCTTGGTGGCCAATTTCCCTTTTCAATCAAAGGAACTGTATGTTGTTTCCGCTGAAGGATTTCTGGCTACGGCAGTCTTCATTGCGGTTCGCCTAGGAACGTGGAAACCTCGTCACCTTCTGGCATGGACGTGCAGCCATGAACTGGATCGAATCCGGCGCGCCGAGGAAAGCGCGCGCAAGAGATTGAAAGATATTCAACCGCGGAGGCGTGCGAACATGCGAGTACGTGGCTCGTCGCAGGGGCACGCCACCAGAGTCCTCCGGAAGGACCGGAATACGTCGTAGCGACCGCCCGGCATATCACTCCTATGTACGCCGCCCGAGGACTTCGCGAGCCACAGCCGTCAGCCCGTGGTCTCCACGCTGAGAGCGTCGATGACCGCGGCAATCACCCGGTCGACTGCCGGGGGGTCCAGTAGCCGACCCTCGGAACCGGTGAGGTAGAAGGTGTCGACGGCCTGTCCGGCATGGGTGGCGATGTGTGCGCTGCGCACCGACACCTCCTCGGCGGCCAGGGTCCGCCCGAGGGCGTGGAGCAACCCCGGGCGGTCCCCTGCCCGGACCTCCACCACCGTCGCCGTTGCCGACGCCCCGGGCACGACCAATGCCCGGGTGACCGGAGCCGGACCGCGGGGGCTGCTGCGGGTCGACCGGTCCCGCCGGGCCAGAGCGGCCAACGGGGTCGGGTCGTGCTCGGCCAGCCGGGCCAGGCCACGGGCGAGCACCGCCGCATCCGGGGCGTCGCCGCGAGGCGCCTCCACCTGCCAGTCGTCGACGGCCAGCCCGTCCACGGTCCGCAAGGTCGCGGACCGCACGACCAATCCGTCTGCGGCGAGCAGTCCCGCGACGTCCGCGAACAACCCCACCCGGTCGCGCTCGACGACGAGCACCCGGTATGCCGCCCCGCTCCCCTCGACCCGAACGGCGGGCCGGCCGCCGCGGACCCGGGTCACGAGGTCGGCGTCGAGGTCGGCGAGGCGGGCCGAGTCGGCCGAGCCGTCCCCGAGGCCCACGGAGTCCGGCGCGTCCATGGACAGCTGACGCGCCGTCGTTGCCGCCAACCGTCCGATGAGCCCGGCCCGCCAGTCTGTCCAGGCCGCGGGTCCGGCGGCCCTGGCGTCCGCCTGGGTCAGGGCCCACAACAGGGCCAGCACCTCGGGGGAACCATCGACGGCCGCGGTGAGGGCAGCCACGGTGGCGGGGTCGGCGTGGTCCCGCCGGGTGGCCAGGTCGGCGAGGGTGAGGTGCTCCCGGACCAGCCGGACGACGAGGTCACGGTCACCCTCGGGCATTCCCATCCGGTGCAGGACCGTCTCCGCAACGGTCGCGCCGGTGGCCGAGTGGTCGCCGCCGGCCACCCCCTTGCCGATGTCGTGGAGCAGGGCAGCGAGCAGGAGCAGGTCCGGGCGATGGACCTCCCGCACGAGGGTGGCGGCGACGACGACGGTCTCGATCGAGTGCCGGTCGACGGTGTGCCGGTGCACCGCGCTGCGCTGGGGTCGGCTGCGCACCAGCGACCACTGCGGGATCCACTGATCGACGAT
>CAZNLX010000381.1:0-1561 GCA_964573925.1 uncultured Intrasporangiaceae bacterium | reverse complement strand
TGGGTCGAGCTCCCGCGCCGACTCGAGGGTGGCCCAGTCGAAGGAGTGGACGAAGCACCGCCCCCCGACCCCCGCGTGGTGGACGGCCGCGAGCACGCCCTCGACGAGGGTATGCCGGGTGCGCACCTCCCGCGGCTCGGTCGGGTCGACCTTGAGTTCGATCGTCCACCACAGGTCCGTGGCGTCGGCGCAGGCCTGCAGCAGCTCGGGAAGCGTGACGATCCGCTCCCCGGGCGCCGCCCGTTGCCGGGGGAAAGCGGGCCGGGTGCGGCTGCCGACGTCGACGGTGCGCAGCTGCGCGAGGGTGAGCTCGTCGACCCGCGCCCCGGCGAGGTCGTGCTCCCCGAAGACGCAGAACTCGGGATCGAGGGTGGCGTCGTGCCACACGACGACGTGGCCGTCGGCGGTGAGCCGCACGTCGAGCTCGACCCCGGTCACGCCCACGTCGATGGCCGCCCGGAAGCTCGGGATCGTGTTCTCCACGACCAGACCCCGGGCCCCGCGATGCCCCTCGACGTCGAAGCCGCGGGTCGCCCACGGACCGGGGCCCCAGGGGTGCTGCGCGGCATACCGCTGGGTGTCCACGGCCCCTAGCGTAGGACGGCGAGAGGGCCCCGACCGTGGTCGGGGCCCTCTCGAGGTGAGCGGGCGGCATACCCGCGGGTATGCCGTGCGCTCGGGTGGCGCCGTCAGTTACCGGTGAGCTTCTCCCGCAACGCCGCCAGCGCCTCGTCGGAGGCGAGGGTGCCGGTGGCCGGCGGGGCGTCGGAGCTGCCCGAGGAGTAGGAGGACGGCACGTCGCCGGCCGCGACCGCGGCCTCGGAGTCGGCCTTGGCCGCCGTGGTGACCTGGGCCTTGTGGGCCTCCCACCGGCCGTATGCCGCGTTGTATTCCTTCTCCCACCGCTCGCGCTGGGCCTCGAAGCCGGGCAGCCACTCGTTGGTCTCCGGGTCGAAACCCTCGGGGTACTTGTAGTTGCCTTGCTCGTCGTATTCCGCAGCCATGCCGTAGAGCGTCGGGTCGAACTCGCTCGTCGCGACCGACGCGTCGTTGGCCTGCTTGAGCGACAACGAGATCCGGCGCCGCTCGAGGTCGATGTCGATGACCTTGACGAAGATGTCCTCGCCCACGGTGACGACCTGCTCGGGCAGCTCGACGTGGCGCTCGGCCAGCTCGGAGATGTGCACCAGGCCCTCGATGCCGTCGTCGACGCGCACGAACGCACCGAACGGGACGAGCTTGGTGACCTTGCCCGGCACGACCTGACCGATCGCGTGCGTCCGGGCGAAGTGCTGCCACGGGTCTTCCTGGGTCGCCTTGAGCGAGAGCGAGACCCGCTCGCGGTCGAGGTCGACGTCGAGCACCTCGACGGTGACCTCCTGGCCCACCTCGACGACCTCGGACGGGTGGTCGATGTGCTTCCAGGACAGCTCGGAGACGTGGACGAGACCGTCCACCCCACCGAGGTCGACGAAGGCGCCGAAGTTGACGATGCTCGAGACGACGCCGGAGCGGACCTGGCCCTTCTGCAGCTCGCGCAGGAAGGTCGTGCGGACCTCGG
>CAZNLX010000380.1:0-1577 GCA_964573925.1 uncultured Intrasporangiaceae bacterium | reverse complement strand
ACACCTACATCGGCACCGAGCACATCCTGCTCGGCCTCATCCGTGAGGGCGAGGGGGTCGCCGCCCAGGTGCTCGTCAAGCTCGGTGCTGACCTCAACAAGGTCCGCCAGCAGGTCATCCAGCTGCTGGCCGGCTACCAGACCGGGCAGGGCGAGAAGGCCGCCGCGGGCGTCGGCCCGGCGTCCGGCGCGGCCGAGGGCACTCCGGCCGGGTCGCTCGTGCTCGACCAGTTCGGGCGAAACCTCACCCAGGCCGCTCGCGAGGGCAAGCTCGACCCGGTGATCGGGCGCGAGAAGGAGATCGAGCGGGTCATGCAGGTGCTGTCCCGCCGCACCAAGAACAACCCGGTCCTCATCGGCGAGCCGGGCGTCGGCAAGACCGCCGTCGTCGAGGGGCTGGCTCAGGACATCGTTCGCGGCACCGTCCCGGAGACCCTCAAGGACAAGCACCTCTACACGTTGGACCTGGGCGCGCTGGTGGCGGGCTCTCGCTATCGCGGTGACTTCGAGGAGCGGCTCAAGAAGGTCCTCAAGGAGATCCGCACCCGGGGCGACATCATCATCTTCATCGACGAGATCCACACTCTCGTCGGTGCCGGTGCGGCCGAAGGTGCCATCGACGCGGCCTCGATCCTCAAGCCGATGCTGGCCCGAGGCGAGCTGCAGACCATCGGTGCGACCACCCTCGACGAATACCGCAAGCACATCGAGAAGGACTCGGCGCTGGAGCGCCGCTTCCAGCCGATCCAGGTCGCCGAGCCGACCCTCGCCCACACCATCGAGATCCTCAAGGGCCTGCGGGACCGCTACGAAGCCCACCACCGGGTGTCGATCACCGACGGTGCACTCGTGGCGGCCGCGTCGATGGCCGACCGCTACGTCAACGACCGCTTCCTGCCCGACAAGGCCATCGACCTCATCGACGAGGCCGGTGCCCGGTTGCGGATCCGCCGGATGACCGCGCCGCCGGACCTGCGCGAATACGACGAGAAGATCGCCGAGGTGCGCCGCCAGAAGGAAGCGGCCATCGACGGGCAGGACTTCGAGAAGGCCGCCCGGCTGCGCGACGACGAGAAGCAGCTCACCCTGGCTCGCAACGAGCGTGAGGCCCAGTGGAAGTCCGGCGACATGGATGTCGTCGCCGAGGTGGACGAGGAGCTCATCGCCGAAGTGCTGGCCGCCTCGACCGGGATCCCGGTGTTCAAGCTCACCGAGGAGGAGTCGGCCCGGCTGCTCAACATGGAGGCCGAGCTGCACAAGCGGATCGTCGGCATGGACGACGCCATCAAGGCGCTCTCCCAGGCCATCCGCCGCACCCGGGCCGGCCTCAAGGACCCGCGCCGCCCGGGTGGGTCGTTCATCTTCGCCGGCCCCACCGGGGTCGGCAAGACCGAGCTGGCCAAGACGCTCGCGGAGTTCCTCTTCGGCGACGAGGACGCCCTGATCCAGCTCGACATGTCGGAGTTCGGCGAGAAGCACACGGTCGCGCGGCTCATCGGCGCGCCCCCGGGCTACGTCGGCTACGAGGAGGGCGGCTACCTGACCGAGCAGGTGCGGCGCAAGCCCTACAGCGTGATC
>CAZNLX010000379.1:0-1583 GCA_964573925.1 uncultured Intrasporangiaceae bacterium | reverse complement strand
AGCAAGTGACTCTTAATCACTGGGTTCGGGGTTCGAATCCCTGGCGGCGCACCAGCACGAGGGCGGTTCCTCCGGGAGCCGCCCTCGCGGCATACGGGCCGCTCTAGAGGTAGAGGCCGGTCTGGCCGTCATCCACCCGAGAAGCTGCCACAGCGTGAATGTCCTTCTCGCGCAACACAATGTAGCCCTTGGACTGCAGCTCGACCTCGTGCCGGTCCTCGGGGTCGAAGAGCACCCGGTCACCGGGTTGGACCTGCCGCACGTTGCCGCCGGTGGCCACGACGACCGCCCAGGACAGCCGCTTGCCTACCGAGGCAGTGGCCGGGATGAGGATGCCGCCGCCGGAGGTTCGCTCCCCCCGCTCGGAGTCGACCGAAACCAGGACACGGTCGAAGAGCATTCGGATGGGCAGACGGTCGGCTGCGGAGGCCGCCGAGGCACGAGGGGTCATCGGGTTCGGACGAGTCGACCCGCTCAGCCGCGGCGGCGACGCAACAAGCCCAGGCCGATGGCCAGCGCGGCGACCACGGCCAAGACGGCTGCGATCCGCTCGGTGCGCAGTTGGCCGTCCTCGGCGCGGGTGGCATCGGCGAAGGAGGCCATCAGCGACTCCTTCTGTCGGGCAACGATCTGCTGCGGCTGGGCCCGGTAGGCCAACTCATCGATGGTGCCCGCCAATCGAGCCCGAGCAGCCTTGATCTCCGCCTCGATCTCGTCGATCGACTGACCCTGCTCGCTCATCGGAGCGCTCCCTTCGTTCTGGCCCTCAGCCTAACGCTCGAGGCGAGTCACAGACCGAGGTCATGCCGCAACTTGGCGACGTGCCCGGTCGCCTTGACGTTGTACCGAGCGTCGGCGATCGTCCCGTCGGCGTCGACGACGAAGGTCGAGCGGATGACCCCCTGCACCGTCTTGCCGTAGAGCTTCTTCTCGCCAAAGGCCCCGTAGGCCGTCAGGACCGCCTTGTCCGGGTCGGACAGCAAGGTGATCGTCAAGCCTTCCTTCTCCCGGAACCGGGCGAGCTTGGCCGGAGCGTCCGGGGAGATGCCGAGCACGGCATACCCCTGGGCGGCCAGGGCATCGAGCGAGTCGGAGAAGTCGCACGCCTGGGTCGTGCAGCCGGGCGTGAGCGCCGCCGGGTAGAAGTAGACGATGACCCGCCGCCCCTGGTAGTCGGCCAGGGACACCTCACGGCCGGCGTCGTCGGTGAGGGTGAAGCCCGGGGCACGATCCCCGGGTTGCAGACGTGTGGTCACGGTGACTCCCGATGCTCCGACCTTATTGCGAATGATTCGCAATAAGGTCCTAGGATGGACCGGTCGGCCCGCCCGGGCCGCCTTTGGCACACCGTACCCGCCCGGCCCGACAGGGGCCGCGCGGGCGAGGTCACGCAAGGAGTCACGTGCACGTCCCCGACGGCTTCCTCGACGCGCCGACGTCCGTGGCGACTGCGGCCGTCGCCGCGGTCGCGGTGACCGCGGCACTGCGGGGGGCCCGCCGCGAGCTCGACGACCGCACCGCTCCGTTGGCCGGGCTGGTCGCGACCTTTGTCTTCGCCGCCCAAATGGTCAACTTCCCGGTGG
>CAZNLX010000378.1:0-1585 GCA_964573925.1 uncultured Intrasporangiaceae bacterium | reverse complement strand
CGCCGGCGTCCTGCTGCGCTATATCCCCCTCACCGCCCGCCGCGTCACCGGCATGGCGGAACACAGTATTTCGGCAGCAACCCAGCTTGCCGGGATGGGCGATGATTTCGACACCTACTCGGCCAACGATGCCGGCATACAAGCCACGGTGGCCGGGGTGAAGATGGAGAACACCGCCGGCCCCGGCGGGCACGGCGGAATGGGCGGGCGTCACGGCGGCCCCGGTGCGCCCGGCACGCCCGGTGGGCAGGGTGGCACCCAGCAGCAGGCGCCGTCCGCAACGTCCTCCAGCTGACCTCGATCGCTCGCAGCGACCCACGGGGGCGCAGCGGGCGGCATACCTGAGGATCGTGTGGCTCCATGTCCCTGCGCGGGACATGGAGCCACACGATGAGGGGCCCGCGACCTTCCCTCGGTCGCGGGCCCTGCTGGCATGCGCGGCCGATGCCCTCGCGTGCGCACCCAACTAGGGTGACGGGCATCCGATCCTGAGGTGCAGGAGGCCGTCATGACCCACACGCTCGTCGTCATCAGGCACGCGAAGTCCGACTGGGCGGTCGATGCCCCGGACAAAGAGCGGCCGCTGGCCAAGCGCGGGCGTCGGCAGGCACCCGCCGCCGGGCGGTGGCTGGCCGCCCAAGGAATCGAGATCGACCTGGCCGTCGTCTCACCTGCGACCCGGGCCCGCCAGACCTGGGAACTCGTCGCGGCCGAGCTCGGGACGATGCCGCCCACGCAGGTGGTCGAGGCGGCATACACCTTTGACGGAGACGACCTCGTCGGGGTGATCCGCGGGTTGCCGGAGTCGGCCGCCTCAGTCGCCTTCGTCGGTCACAATCCCGCGGTCGAGGAGTTCGTCGAGGAACTCACCGGCGAGTATGCCGCCCTGCCGACCTCCGCGATTGCCGTGATCGAAGTGCCCAGTTGGGCCAGCGTTGGGTCGGGGGCCGTCGGCCGGTTGATCGCTAACCTCCGTCCCGCTGACGAGGAGAGGTGAGCCGCTGCCCAATGGCGGGCCACCTGCGTGAGCAGAAGCGGATCCACAGCCAGCGGTTCACCTGGTAGCGGCTGCCTCAGCGACAGGGCAGACTCAGGACCAACCCGGGACAGCCCCGGGGCTAGCCGGGACGGGCTCCGAGGGGCCCGCGGACCTGGCAGGTGGAGGGCAGTGCCGTGCCGTCGTCGGAAGTGCTCGTCATGCGGGGGCGTCAGGTGCCGCTGGGCGGCGTCCGATCGATCTACGTGCGCCGGACCCTGCCGCACCGGGACCGCGCCTTCGTCGGGGCCTGGTGCTTCATCGACCACTACGGTCCGACCGAGATTCGGCTGGCGGTCGACGCCGACGAGCCCCAGGGCCCCATCGCGGACGCAAACCCCACCGGAACCCACGACGGCGCGATGGATCTACCGCCGCACCCGCACACCGGTCTGCAGACCGTGTCCTGGTTGTTCGAGGGCGAGTTGGAGCACCACGACTCCGGCGGCGGCCACGGGATCATTCGGCCCGGCGAGGTCAACCTCATGACGGCCGGCGCCGGGATCGGAAGAGCGTCGTGTAGGGAAAGAGTGTGAACGCTTGTGTAGA
>CAZNLX010000377.1:0-1595 GCA_964573925.1 uncultured Intrasporangiaceae bacterium | reverse complement strand
CGGCGAAGGCCGGGTCGTCGGGGTCGACCTCGGTCATCGTCAACAGCGTTGCCAGCGGCTGACTCTCGGGCAGGAGGTTGCCGAGCTCCTGCTCGATGAGATAGCCGATCATCCCGTCGGTCTGCGCGCCGAGCAGGTCCAAGGGGTATGCCGCGACGTCCGGCAGCGCGGCGGCCTGCAGGGCGAGCAGCCCGACCTGGGGTCCGTTGCCGTGGGTGATGACGAGCTCGTGTTCGCGGGCCAGTGGGGCCAGGGCCGCGGCGGCGGCGCGGACGTTGGCGCGCTGGTTCTCGGCGGTGGGCGGCTCACCACGGCGCAGCAGGGCATTGCCGCCGAGGGCGACGACGATCCGCATGTCCGTGGGGCCTCCTTGTCCCACTCTCGAGGGTAGCCGGGCGGCGGCATACCCCGGAGGACTCTCGTCCCCACACTCTGGGGGTGGGCGGCCTAGCCTGGGGCGCATGGCCGCAGCGTCGGGGCACGTCGTCATTGCGTGCGACAAGTTCAAGGGTTCGCTCACCGCGACCGAGGTTGCCGAGGCGATCCGCGAGGGCGTGCAGGCGGCGGCGCCGGGTCGCGAGATCCGGGCGGTGCTCGTCGCCGACGGCGGGGACGGCACGCTCGCGGCGGCCGAATCGGTCGGCTTCCGGCACATCCCGCTCACCGTCGCCGGCCCGACGGGGCAGCCCAACCGCTCCGGGTATGCCGTGCGCGACGGCTCCGCGGTCGTCGAGATGGCCGACGCCTGTGGGATCGTCCACCTGCCCGGTGGCGTCAAGGCTCCGTTGACGGCGACCTCGCGAGGGCTCGGCGAGGCGCTCGCCGCGGCACTGGACGACCCGAGCGTCCGGTCGGTCGTCATGGGGATCGGCGGGAGCGCGAGCACCGACGGCGGGGCGGGGATGCTCGCGGCGCTGGGGGCCCGGCTGCTGGACGGGGCCGGGCAAGAGTTGGCCGACGGTGGAGCGGCGCTGGCCGACTTGGAAACGCTAGATCTGTCCGGGCTGCACCCGCGGCTGGGTGAGGTGGCCTTGACGGTGGCCTGCGACGTCAACAACCCGTTGCTCGGCGAGAGTGGGGCGGTGGCGATCTTCTCGCCGCAGAAGGGTGCCGACGAGGCCGACCGTGAGCTGCTCGAAGCCGCGCTGACGCATTTCGCGGGGTTCGTCACCGCGGCGATGGGCCGCGACGACACGGGGCTGCCCGGGGCCGGTGCCGCCGGTGGAGTCGGGTATGCCGCGCAGGCCGTCCTCGGGGCCCGGATGCGGCCCGGGGTCGAACTGGTCCTGGACCTCATGGGGTTCGAGTCGTTGTGTGCGGGGGCGGCGCTCGTGGTCACCGGTGAGGGGTCGCTGGATCGGCAGACCCTGCTGGGCAAGACGCCGGCCGGGGTGGCTGCGGCGGCGCAGGCGCACGGCATACCGGTCGTCGCGGTGTGTGGGCGTTCGCTGTTGTCCGACGATGACGTGGCTGCGTCGGGAATCGATGCGGTCTATGCGTTGACCGATCTGGAACCGGACCCTGCGGTGTGCATGGCGCAGGCCGGGCGGTTGTTGCGTGAGTTGGCTACGAAGGTGGCCCGCGAGCGGCTGTAG
>CAZNLX010000376.1:0-1604 GCA_964573925.1 uncultured Intrasporangiaceae bacterium | reverse complement strand
CTCGTCACCGAGATGGAGCACCACGCCAATCTCGTGCCCTGGCAGGAGCTGTGCCGACGGACCGGGGCGACGCTGCGCTGGATCCCGGTGACGCCGGACGGTCGGCTCGACCTGAGCGATGTCACCGAGCGGATCACCGGCCGGACGAAGGTCGTCGCCTTCACCCACGTCTCCAACGTCCTGGGGACGGTCAACCCGGTGCGGGAGCTCGCCGACCGGGCCCGTGCCGCCGGTGCCCTCGTCGTCCTCGACGCCTGCCAGTCGGTGCCGCACCTGCCGGTCGACGTCGGCGCCCTCGGGGTCGACCTGCTGGCCTTCTCGGGGCACAAGATGCTCGGCCCGCTGGGGATCGGCGTCCTCTGGGGACGCCCGGAGATCCTCGACGAGATGCCGGTCTTCCTCACCGGTGGGTCGATGATCGAAACGGTGACGATGGAGCGCTCGACCTACGCCCCGGTCCCGCAGAAGTTCGAGGCGGGCGTCCCGGTGGCCGCCCAGGCCGTCGGGCTCGCCGCCGCCTGCGACTACCTCACCGCGTTGGGGATGGCACGGGTTCACGCCCACGAGACCGCCCTGGCCGAACGGCTCGTCGCCGGCCTAGCCGCGCGGCCGTGGGTGCGGGTTCTGGGGCCGACCGAACCGACCGACCGAGGTTCGGTCGTCGCCTTCGTCGTCGACGGGGTGCACGCACACGACGTCGGCCAAGTGCTCGACGACGCCGGGATCGCCGTGCGGGTCGGGCACCACTGCGCCTGGCCGCTGCATCGTGCCCTGGGGGTCACCGCCACGACGCGGGCGAGCTTCGCGGCATACAACACTCCCGGGGAGGTCGATGCGCTCCTCGCGGCGCTCGACCGGGTCCCCGTCGTCTTCGGGGTGGAGGTCCCCGCCTGACATGGATCTCTACCAGCAGCTCATCCTCGACCACTCCAAGGCCCCGGTCGGGTCCGGCCTGCGCGAGCCCTTCGACGCCGAAGTCCACCACGTCAATCCGACCTGCGGTGACGAGGTCACCCTGCGGGTGCACGTCGACGGTGGCGCCGTGCAGGACATCTCGTATGCCGCGCACGGCTGCTCGATCTCCGTCGCCTCGACCTCCATCCTTGCCGAGGAGGTCACCGGTCGGCCCCTCGGCGAGGCGCTGGCCACGTATGCCGCCATGAAGGCCATGCTCACCTCACGAGGCCAGGACCCCGGCGACGAGGACATCCTCGGCGACGGGGTTGCCCTGGCTGGGGTGTCGCGCTACCCGGCTCGGGTCAAGTGCGCCCTACTGGGGTGGACCGCCTTCACCGACGCGCTGGCCCGAGCCGGCGTCGACATCGCCGCCGGTCCCCTCAGCATCCCATCCACCACCGGAGTCGGCTCCGGATCCGTCACGTCCGATGAGGAGAGTAGATGAGCACGGACACCGACTCGCCGGCGAACGTCGCCGACATCGAAGAGGCGATGCGTGACGTCGTCGACCCCGAACTGGGGATCAACGTCGTCGACCTGGGCCTGGTCTACGGGATCACCGTCGACGGCCAAGGACAGGCGGTCATCGACATGACCCTCACCTCGCCGGCCTGCCCGCTGACCGACGTCATCGAGGACCAGACCGC
>CAZNLX010000375.1:0-1612 GCA_964573925.1 uncultured Intrasporangiaceae bacterium | reverse complement strand
TCTACACAAGCGTTCACACTCTTTCCCTACACGACGCTCTTCCGATCTCGGGTGCCGGACTCACCCCACTACAGTTTCCGGCCGGCCGGAGCGCTGGTGGTCATGCTCGACACCCGCCGCCAGCGCGCGCCGCGACGCCTGGGCAGCATGGTGGCCGGCATCGATCTCGACGGCGCGCAGATCGTGCGGCCGGCCTCGATGCGTCAGGCGCTGGAACTGCTGGACACGGCGCCACCGGAGGTCGCCAAGTTCTTCGTCTCGCCCGCCCCACTGCTGCCGCTGCGGCGGCCGCGTCCGTCCCATGCGGCGGAGCGCCTGCGCGCTGACGGCTGGGACGGCTATCCGGCGTCGATGCTCCAGGTGCTGCAGTTCGTCGCCCAGCACCGCATCCAGCGCCTGGTGTTTCTGTCGGGCGACGCCCACCTGTCGGCCGTGTGTCGCCTGCGGCTGGACGACACGCTGACGGTGCATGCGGTGATGTCTTCCGGTCTGTATGCGCCCTGGCCATTCGCCAACGGCGACCCCGGTGACTACCTGCTGGATGGCCGCACGGTGCTGCGGCACGGCCGCCGCGCGGTCGGTGTCGCGGTCGAGGACTCGCGCTGGATGGTGGGCGATGGGTTTGCCACCGTCAGCGTGTCCGGCCCGTCCGGCGACCCGCACGCCTTGCTGACCGTGGACCTGGTGCCCGGCGCCAGCGGTGAGCCCCTGCGCTACACACACGGCCTGGGCCAGCCCGGCGCGCCGGTCCCGGCGCCCGACGCGGTTTGAAGGCCGCTATCCATTCCCCCACCAAGCAGGAGGTCCCATGCCCATCCATGTGCTGCAGGACGGTGAAGTCCAGCTCTACACCAACCACCCGAAATTCCCAGCCCCCAACCCCGCCCGGGTTCAGGACTGCCTGCTCGACATCGCCGCCAACGGTGACACGGCCGTGCAGGCGTTCAAGCTCGATCTGGTCCGCGACATCGACAACGACGCCGGCAAACTGATGCTGGAGATCCGGTTCAAGTCGCACCGCAACGGCCGTTTCGACCCGGCGAGCCGTGCCCTGTCCATCGAGGTGAATTTCCAGTTCCGTTTCAGCCTCGAGGCACTGCCCGGCGTCGTCGTGGCCAAGGCCACGCTGAAGTTGGACACGACCACGGGCACGGTGCAGATGCCGGACGGCAGCCCGCTGCAGGGCCAGCCTGTGGGCGCGGACGGCACCGTGGTGCTGGTGGGCCAGGGCACGATGCAAAGCGACGAGGCGCAGTTGCAGGGCGTCCGCTGCAGTTTCAGGCTCACCGGCCGGCTGGATCCGTCGCCCGCCTGATGCTGCGGCGGCCGCGTCAGTCCGCCCGGTGCCCCGACATCTCTGCCCCCGCATCCGCCGCCAGTTGCCGGTACCACCAGATCGACGCCAGCGACAGCAGGCCCACCGCGGCGAAGGCGCGGGTGAAATCCACCGCCACCAGCGCCTGCCGGCCCTCGGCCAGGCGCGAGGCATCCAGCAGCATCGCGGCCACCGCCACGCCGGCGGCCAGGCTCAGCTGCTGGGCCACGGCCACCAGGGCGGTGGCACGGCTCATCTTCGCCTGTGCCACGTCGGCATAGCCCAGCGCGGCGGCGG
>CAZNLX010000374.1:0-1627 GCA_964573925.1 uncultured Intrasporangiaceae bacterium | reverse complement strand
GGCAGCGGGCGTCGACGTTGCGGATCTCGCCGGACGGCATACGCAGCTGGGCGAACGGGCCGTCCTTGGCGACGAGTTGGACGCGGGCGCCGGCCGAGCGGGCGATCTTGGCCCCGCCACCGGGCTTGATCTCGATGGCGTGGATGACCGTACCGGTCGGGATGTTGCGCAGCGGCAGTGCGTTGCCCGGCTTGATGTCGGCCGACGGGCCGCTCTCGATGAGGTCGCCCTGCTTGAGCTTGTTCGGCGCGAGGATGTAGCGCTTCTCGCCGTCGGCGTAGTGCAGCAGCGCGATGCGCGCGGTCCGGTTGGGGTCGTACTCGATGTGCGCGACCGTCGCCGGCACGCCGTCCTTGTCGTGACGACGGAAGTCGATCAGCCGGTAGGCGCGCTTGTGGCCACCACCGATGTGCCGGGTGGTGATCCGGCCGGCGTTGTTACGCCCACCGGTCTTGGCGATCGGCCGGACGAGCGACTTCTCCGGGGTCGACCGCGTCACCTCGACGAAGTCGGCGACCGACGAGCCCCGGCGACCGGGGGTGGTCGGCTTGAACTTGCGGATACCCATGTGTGTTCCTCAGATCCCTACGTCTCTCACCGGCCGTCAGGAGACGCTGCCGAAGATGTCGATCGAGCCCTCGCGGAGAGAGACGATCGCTCGCTTGGTGTCCTTGCGCTTGCCGATGCCGAACCGGGTGCGACGGGTCTTGCCCTGCCGGTTGAGCGTGTGGACCTTGTCGACCTTGACGCCGAAGACCTTCTCCACGGCGATCTTGATCTCGGTCTTGTTGGCGCGGGGGTCCACCACGAAGGTGTACTTGCCCTCGTCGAGCAGCCCGTAGGACTTCTCGGAGACGACCGGCGCGATGAGGATGTCGCGCGGGTCCTTGTCGTGAATGCTCACTTGGCGTCCTCCCCATCCTTGGCGGCGCTCTTCGCGCGGCTGCCGGCCTTCTTGAAGCCGGCGGCCTCGGCGTCGGCCGCGCTCTTGAACCAGAACTCGGCCACCGTCGCGTCATACCAGCGGCCATCCGGCTCGTGGTAGAGGCCCGAGTCGGCGTTGCCCTTGACCGAGTAACCCTCCGGAGCCGAACCGTCCGCCAACGGAGCAGCGGCACCCGCCGGCAACTCCACCGCAGCGGTCTCAGCAGCCTCGGCGGCGGGGACCTCGACGGCCTTGGCCGCCTTGGTGGCCTTCGGCGCGGGGGCGGCGTCAGCCGCCTCGACGAGCGACTCGGCCTTGGCGGCCGGCTTCTCTGCCTTGGCGGCCTTGGCGGGCTTCTCGGCGACGGCTTCGGCGGACACCCCGGCGGCCGAGGTGAAGGCGGCGAGCGCACCGGCGGTGAAGACGATGTCGTCGGCGCACAGCACGTCGTAGGTGTTGAGCTGGTCGACGGCCAGGACGTGCACGGACGCGAGGTTGCGCACGCTCTTGAGGCCAACCTGGTCGCCGCGCTCGAGCACGACGAGGAACTTCGTCCGGTCGGTCAGCCCGGCCAGCACTGCGGCGGCCGACGAGGTCGACGGGGTGTCACCCGTGACGAGCGCATCGAGGACGTGCACGCGTCCGTTGCGGGCCCGGTCGGAGAGGGCGCCACGCAGGGCGGCGGCCTTCATCTTCTTGGGG
>CAZNLX010000373.1:0-1643 GCA_964573925.1 uncultured Intrasporangiaceae bacterium | reverse complement strand
CAGTTCGGGGCCCTTGATGTTGAGGAAGTAGCTCTTCTCGACCTTCTTGCCGGTCTTCTCGGCGACCTTGCGGGCCAACGAGGCGGCCACGGCCTTGGCGATGAGCGTCTTGCCGCACCCGGGCGGACCGTAGAGCAGGACGCCCTTCGGCGGCTTGAGGTGGTGTTCGCGATAGAGCTCCGGGTGCAGATAGGGCAGCTCCACCGCGTCGCGGATCGCCTCGATCTGACCGGCCAACCCACCGATGTCCTCGTAGGCGATGTCCGGGACCTCTTCGAGGACGAGATCTTGGACCTCGGCCTTGGGCACTCGTTCGAAGACGAAACCCGACTTCGGGTCGACGGTCAGCGCGTCGCCGACCCGGATCGGTTCGGTGCGCAGGGTCTCGGCGCGGCGGCATACCCGCTCCTCGTCGGCATGCGCCACGACGAGGACCCGGTCGTCGTCGAGCACTTCCTTGACGATGACGACCTCGCCGACCTTCTCGTAACCCTTGACGGCAACGACGTTGAGCGCCTCGTTGAGCATGACCTCTCGGCCGGGGACGACCTGGGCCTCGATGGCCGAGCCGACGGCCACCCGCATCTTGCGTCCCGAGGTGAGGATGTCCACGACCCCGTCGGCGGCCGGCTCGAGGACCAGACCGTAGGCATTCGGGGGTTGAGCGAGCCGGTCGACCTCGGCCTTGAGGTTGACGATCTGACTGCGGGCGTCCTTGAGGGTGCGCACGAGGCGCTCGTTCTGCGCCGACAGGGTGCCCATCGAACTGGCCTGTGCCGCGATCCGCTGCTGCAGCTCGCGGACCTTCGCCGGGTCGGTGTGGTCGCGGCGCAACTGTGCGACCTCGTCCCGCAACCGGGCCAGGTCGTCGCCGTTTGCCTGCGGATGGTCGCCCGGGGCACGGTGCGGATCTGGCTCCTGCGCCATGGCGCCTCCTCGTCCTTCGAGCCGGTCGTTCGGCCTCTTGCGATGGGCGGCCGGCGTTGTCCACCGACCCTAACCCCCGATCAGGCTCCGTCGGCGGACGTTCCGGTCACGGACCGGTGCGCGCGTCTCACCTTTCGGTCACTGATCGGACGCTCCCCCAACGCTTCGGGCGTCCAGGTCGGTTCCGGACCCTCGATTTCGGACTCCCCGTAGGCGCCCCTGGCTGGGCGGCGGGTCCGTCGGGGAGTGACCACACCGTCGGCGAGCCGGCGGGCCGAGATGAGGAAGCCGGTGTGGCCGTGCATCCGGTGCTGCGGGCGGACGGCCAGGCCCTCCAGGTGCCAGTCCCGGACCAGGGACTCCCAGGCGGACGGTTCGGTCCAACCGGAGTGCTCCCGTAGCGTCTCGGCCACCCGGGAGAGCTGGGTCGTCGTCGCCACATAGCAGATGAGCACGCCGCCGGGCCGAAGCGCGGTCCCCACGACGTCGATGCACTCCCAGGGAGCGAGCATGTCCAGGACGACCCGGTCAACGCTGCCGGGCTCGACGGTCTCGGGCAATGCCTCGACGAGGTCACCGACGACGACTCGCCAGGCCGGGTGCTCCCGGCCGAAGAAGGCCCGGACGTTGCCCTGGGCGATGCCGGCGAAGTCCGCCCGACGCTCGAAAGATCGGAAGAGCACACGTCTGAACTCCAGTCACGTGAGCTTATCTCG
>CAZNLX010000372.1:0-1646 GCA_964573925.1 uncultured Intrasporangiaceae bacterium | reverse complement strand
TCACCCGTCGAGGGAGCGAATTTCGTCGACCTCACCGACCTCTACTCCGAACGGTTGCGCGAACTGGCCAAGCGGGTCGACCCGGGCCTCGACGAGGGCGTCTACGTCCAGTTCCGTGGACCGCACTACGAGACCCCGGCCGAAGTGCAGATGGCCAAGATCCTCGGCGGCGACCTCGTCGGCATGTCGACGACTCTCGAAGCGATCGCGGCCCGGCAGGCCGGGCTGGAGGTCCTGGGGATCTCCCTGGTGACCAACCTCGCCGCCGGGATCTCCGAGACCCCGCTGTCCCACGAGGAGGTCATCGAGGCCGGCCGGGCCGCCGCCTCGCGCTGCGGAGCCCTGCTGGCCAAGGTCGTCACGAAGATCGCCCAGGGGGCCTGACACTCATGACGGACACCCTCCTTGTCCAGGCGCGCGCCTGGGCGGACGACGACCCCGATCCGGCGACCCGTGCGGAGCTCACCGAGGTCGTCGAACGGGCCGACGCCGGTGACCCCGAGGCGCTGGCCGACCTGGCCGACCGGTTCGTCGGGATGCTCCAATTCGGCACCGCCGGGCTGCGCGGCCGGCTGGGCGCCGGCCCGAACCGGATGAACCGCGCGGTGGTCATCCGCGCGGCGGCCGGGCTCACGGCATACCTGCAGCAGGACGCCGACCACCCCAGGAAGGCGCCGTTCGTCGTCATCGGCTTCGACGCCCGGCACAAGTCCGACGAGTTCGCCCGGGACACCGCCGCCGTCGTCACCGCAGCCGGGGGCCGAGCCGCCGTGCTGCCGCACGTCCTACCCACCCCAGTGCTGGCCTTCGCGATCCGCCACCTGGGCGCCGACGCCGGGGTCATGGTCACCGCGAGCCACAACCCGCGCGAGGACAACGGCTACAAGGTCTACCTCGGCGACGGGTCCCAGATCGTCCCACCGGCCGATGCCCTCATCGCCGCCCGGATCGCGGCGGTCGGTGCGGTGGCCGACGTGCCGCGGGCCGACGACGGCTGGGAGACCCTCGGGGAGGACCTGCTCGAGGCCTATCTCGACGCCGTGGCGGGCCTCGTCGCCCCGCAGGCGCCGCGAGCCGTCCGGGTCGTCCACACGTCCCTGCACGGGGTTGGCCACGAGACGGTGCAGGCCGCCTTCGCACGGGCCGGCTTCCCCGCCCCGTATGCCGTCGCCAGCCAGTCCCAGCCCGACCCTGAGTTCCCGACGGTCGTCTTCCCCAACCCGGAGGAGGCCGGTGCCATCGACGCCGCCCTCGACCTGGCCCGCGAGCTCGAACCAGACCTCGTCGTGGCGAACGACCCGGACGCCGACCGGTGTGCCGTGGCCGTCCCCGACGCGAGCGCGTCCGGGGGCTGGCGGATGCTGCGCGGTGACGAGGTCGGGGCCCTGCTCGGTGCACACCTGCTGGCCCGGGGGGTCACCGAGGGTGGGGTGTTCGCCAACTCCATCGTCTCCTCACGCCTGCTCGGGGCCATGGCCGCGTCGGCCGGCGTGGCTCACGAGGAAACCCTCACCGGGTTCAAGTGGATCGCCCGGGTGCCCGGGCTGGCACTCGGCTATGAGGAAGCCTTGGGCTACTGCGTCGCGCCGCAGGTCGTCCGCGACAAGGACGGGGTGTCGGCGGCCCTGTTGGTCGCCGAGTTCGCG
>CAZNLX010000371.1:0-1647 GCA_964573925.1 uncultured Intrasporangiaceae bacterium | reverse complement strand
ATACGAGATAAGCGTTCGTGACTGGAGTTCAGACGTGTGCTCTTCCGATCTCTACGAGGTCGGGTATGCCGTCGCCGCCGACCAGCTCGCCCTGGGCCACAGCGTCGTCGCCGACTCGGTCAACCCGCTCGCGGTCACCCGCCGGGCCTGGCTCGACGCCGCGTCCCGGACCGGGGCGAGGGCTGTCGAGGTCGAGGTGGTCTGCTCCGAGCCCGGAGCCCATCGTGCGAGGGTCGAGAGCCGCGCCACCGACCTGCCCGGACTCACCCTGCCGACCTGGGCGGAGGTGGTCGCCCGCAGCTATGAGCCGTGGGCGGCGGACCTGCGGGTCGACACGGCATACCTGTCGGTGGAGCAGGCGGCCGACGCGGTCCTGGCGGCGCTTGCGGACCTGACCCCATCCGCGGACCCGACGGCAGCCACGGACCCGACCGCATCCGCGGACCCGGCCGGTGTGGCACAGTCGCACCATGGCTGAGGCGACGGCATACCCCCTGCCCCGGGTGGGGATGGGCGTGGACGTGCACGCCTACGCGCCGGAGGGGTCCGAGCGTGAGCTCTGGGTCGCCGGGGTGCGCTGGCCGGGCGAGCGCGGCCTGGACGGGCACTCCGATGCCGACGTGGCCTGCCACGCCGCCTGCGATGCGCTCTTCTCGGCTGCCGGGATCGGTGACCTCGGCGCGCACTTCGGCACCGACCGGCCGGAGTATGCCGGTGCCTCCGGTGCCACGCTGCTCGCCGAGGCGGCCCGGCTCGTCCGGGCGGCGGGCTTCGAGATCGGCAATATCGCCGTCCAGGTCATCGGCAACCGGCCCAAGATCGGCCGGCAGCGCGCCGACGCGCAGCGGGCCATGTCACAGGCGTGCGGCGCGCCGGTCTCGGTCGCCGGGACCTCGACCGACGGGCTCGGCCTCACCGGTCGCGGCGAGGGGATCGCGGCCATCGCCACGGCCTTGCTGTATGCCGTGCCGCTCACCTGACCCGGGCGGCCCGACTGACCGGGGCGGCATAAGACGGGGTTTGCCGCCGCCCCGCGCGCAGGCCTGATCAGGCAGTCGGGCGACGGGTGAGCGTGACGTGCTTGCGCGGCACCCGCGCCGCGCCGGCCGCGCCCTTGCCGCGCATCGACGCCACCCCAGCCAGCCGCTGGATGGCCGCGACGTGCCCGCAGAAGGCGTGCCGCCCCTCGTCGGTCATCGCCACGAGGGTGAAGGTCCGAGCGCCCTCGCGGTGCCGACGGGTGCGCAGGTAGCCCGCATCGTCGAGCGCCTTCAGGTGCTTGGACAGCGCCGAATCGCTCACCCCGAGACTGTCCCGCAGGGTGGCGAACTCCGCCTCGACGACGGCCGCGAGCAGGCCGCACAGTTGCAGCCGGGTGCGCTCGTGGATGAGCTCGTCGAACAGCGGATAGGGCACCCTCTCACGATAGGCCCCGCTTGCCTCAGGGGAAACTCCGCAAACCCGTCCCGACCTGCGGAAACACCCGGCATACCCCCCGGGGTCTTGTGGTGTGCGGTCCCGGAATCGTCTCCTAGGGGCACGTGATGTCCGCTTCGCCCTGCCCAGGAGGATCTCGTATGCCGCAGACCGTCAGGGGAGTCATCGCGCGCGCCAAGGGCGCTCCGGTCGAACTCGTCGACGTCGTCG
>CAZNLX010000370.1:0-1651 GCA_964573925.1 uncultured Intrasporangiaceae bacterium | reverse complement strand
CCGATGTGGCGCGGGCCGTTGGCATACGGCCAAGCGACGGCGGACAGGACCTTGCTCATGGCCACGATCCTAGGGGGAGGCACCAACCGACTTTTCGGTCGTTAGGCTTCGGCCGTGACCACCGCCGATGCCCAGGGCCCGGCCGGCGCCGCCCGGGAGAGCGAGCGCTGGCTGTTGCGCCGCGGCCTCACGACGTTGTTGGAGGGGACCTCGGTCCGGCGTGGCGCGACGGTACGCGCCGCGCCGGCGCTCGTCGTCATCTTCCTGGCCGTCATGCTCGCGGCAGTGCCCGATCTCACGGCGGACCCCACGATCTCGCTCGTCATCGTCGCCGTCGTCGTCCTGGCGACCTGGATCGGGGGCAACCTCGTGCGCCGGTCGCCGCCGTTCTCCCGGATCGACCGGATCGGCTGGGGCGAGCGGGCGGTCTTCGTCCTGGCCCCGATGTTTGCCGTGCTCGTCTCCCCCCACAAAGCCGACATGCTCGGCGATGAAGTCTTCACCGCCACGCAGAACCGGGTCTTCTCGGCGCTGTCGGTCGGCATCCTGCAACTGGTCGTCCTCACCGTCGTGCTCGTCCTCGTCCGCTATGGCGTCATCGCCTTGTCGGTCTGGCTCTCCCGTGAGGTCCTGCGCTCGCTGTCGACCTCGGCCGCGGCGCTCTCCCGGGCGCTGCCGCTGTTGCTCGCGTTCGTCACCTTCTCCTACTACGCCGCGGAGTTGTGGCAGTCGGTGGGACGGCTGGACACCTGGGCGTATGCCGCCCCGGTGGCCCTTTTCGTCGGGCTGAGTGGTGTGTTCCTGGCCCATCGGGACCACCTCGACATCCGGGAGCTGGCCACCTTCGAGAGCCGACAGGACTGGCTCGATGCCCTGCGCGGCACACCGTGGCCGGCGCAGACGCCCAGTGCCACCGAGCCGACCGACGCGACGCTGGCCGCTGCGAAACCGGCCCCTGGGGATTCGGCCGCCGCGGAACCGGCCGCTGCGGAACCGGCCGCCGCGGAACCCGCCGCAGGAGAACCGGTCGCCGCGGGTCCGACCGACTTCCCGGTCACCTGTCCGCTAAGCCGTCACCACGAGCGCAACCTGCGGCTCGTCGCGACCCTGTCCCGACTCGTCGCGGCGGGGATGGTCGGACTCGGGGTCTTCGACGTCTTCCTCATCCTGGGCACCCTCACCGTCAACGCCGAACTCGTGAAGATCTGGGCCGGGGCCGACCCGGACGTCCTGTTCCAGTGGTCGACCGGACGGCGGACTTATTCGGTCACCTGGGAGAACATCCGGGTGTCCGGCTTCCTCGCGGTCTTCTCCGCGTTCTACTTCGCCATCGTCTCGGCCACCGACGCGACCCTGCGCCAGGGTCTGGCGGACACGGCTGCCGACACGGTGCGCGAGGCCTGCGCGCTACGCCTGGCCCTGCTGCACGACAAAGCCTGACGCGGCTCCCGGCACCAGCAGCGAGGCCAGGGCACGGATGGCGCCTCGGCGCGGCGACCCCGGTCAGGCCTTGCCCGGATCGGGCCGGTGGACGACCTGCTGCGCGGAGACCAGCCCACGTTCGATGAGCAACTCCACCGCGTCGGCGGCGTCGCTGACGGTGAACAGCAGATCGGCCCGCTCGGTCGGCGAGAAGTCCCGCAGCACGAAG
>CAZNLX010000369.1:0-1652 GCA_964573925.1 uncultured Intrasporangiaceae bacterium | reverse complement strand
AGATGAACTTGTCGATCTCGTCCTTGAACGCCGCCTCGGCCTGCTGCGCCGAGTCGTAGACGAAGCCCGAGGTGAGGAAGACCGCCTCGGCCGTTTCGTCGAACGCGCTGCGGGTGAGGCCGCCGCGCACGGCATACGTGTCCGGCCGCCACGAGCGGGACGGATCGCCCGCCGTGTTCATCCCTGCCGCCACGGCAGCCCGGAAGCCTTCCAGCCGCCGACCCCACGGTGGTGGGCCACGTCGAGTTGACCCTCGAAACCGTCGCTGATGTTGTATGCCGGTCCGAGACCGGCAGCAGTCGCGGCCTCAGCGGCGTGCTTGGAGCGCACCCCGGAGCGGCAAAGGAAGTAGATCGGCCGCCCGCCGGTGATCCCGGCCTCGACGAGGTCGTCGACGAAGTTGTCGTTGCGGACCCCACCGGGATAGCCGACCCATTCGATGAGCACGGCCTCCTTGCCGATCCCGGAGACGTCCGGGACCCCCACATAGGCCCATTCGGCCGCAGTCCGGACGTCGACGAGGACCGCCTGCGGGTCGGCCGTCAGAGCCGCGAAGGTGTCGATCGGGGAGATGTCACCGGCATAGGTCATGTCTGCCAGGGTAGCCAGCATCCCGACATTTCCCGCGGCCGCTTCCACCCCTCGGCCCTCGGGCCGACCCGGGATCCGGCGCCGGGCGGCTCAGTTCATCGACGGATCGTCGGGGAAGAAGGCCACGAGCGCGAGGTTGTCGCGTTGCCGCCGCAGGACGACCTCCCAGAGGTCGGCCGGGGTGTCGCTGAAGGCGTCCCGGGGTTCGGCCTCGACGACGTACCAGTCGCCTCGACGGATCTCGCCTTCGAGCTGTCCGCCGGACCACCCGGCATATCCGGCGAAGATCCGCAGTCCCGCGACCTCGGGCGCGACCAGCGGCGGGGGCGCGTCGAGGTCGACGACCCCGATGCCGCGGAAGAGCCGTCGCACCCCGAGGGTGGGCTCGCGCTCCCCCGGAACGCTGACAATGCCGATCGCCGAGTCGGTGCCGACTGGACCACCCCGGAACAGCGTCCTCGGGGCGGTCGCGACCGCCTGCCACCCGGGCAGGACCGCGTCCACGGCCGCTTCCAAGGGGTGGTTGAGCACGACCCCCTGGGCGCCGTCAGCGTCATGGTGGAGCATGAGGATCACGGACCGGCGGAAGGCATCTCCCTCGACAGCGGGCGTCGCCACGAGGAGTTTTCCCGTGTGGTATGCCGCCGACGCACCGGTCGGCTCGGACGACTGCGAGCCCACGCTCCTAGTCTCGCACTGACCGGCGGTCGCCACGCGGGGCCCAGTCCCGGCGGTCGTCCCGAGGAGCCCACTCGCGACGTCCGTCTCGGCGGTCGTCGCGACGGTCCCCGCGGCCCGCGGCTCCGCCGTGATGCGGGCGGAATCCGCCATGGCTTCCCGCACGCGGCCCCCGTGCTCCTGCCGGTCCACGCCGCTCGGGTTCGAGCAACCGGCGCATGGCATCGTCACTGACCGGTTCTCCGGTCGGCGCTGAGCCGCCCGCGGCGCTGACCAGGGCATCGCCAGGGGCGACCCGCGTGGGGACCTCCTCGAGCCCGGCTTCGCGCAGCAGCCGCTCGGTCTGCTTGCGCTGGTGGGGCAGGACGAGGGTGACGACGCTG
>CAZNLX010000368.1:0-1669 GCA_964573925.1 uncultured Intrasporangiaceae bacterium | reverse complement strand
CGGCACGCGCGCCGTGTCGTCGATCGCCTACGGGTCGCTCTCGTCGGCGACCATCGGGTACTGGGTGTCCGAGCGCTTCGCCGGTCGGGGAGCGACTCCGACCGCGGTCGCGCTGGCGACCGACCACTGCTTCTTCGGCATCGGCCTGCACCGCATGGAGATCTGCATCCGTCCCGAGAACGAGCCGACGCATACCCGGTCGTATGCCGCGTGCGCCCGGATTGTCTCCCACAGCGGCGCCACCGCGCCGGGCGCCTTGATGTCGATGTTGATCCGGGCCGTCGGGAAGCCGTCGAGCAGCTCATCGAGCGTCGGCACCGGGTGGCTGCCGCCGACCCGGGCCGCGGCGACCTCGCGCCAGGGCAGATCGGCGATCGCGCCGGTCCGGTCGGTGACCCGGTCGAGGTCCTCGTCGTGGAAGGCCACGACGGTGCCGTCCGAGGTCGCGTGGACGTCAGTCTCCAAATAGCGGAAACCGAGCCGGACCGCGGTGGCGAAGGCGGCCAGGGTGTTCTCGATCCCGAGGTTGTCCGGGTGCAGGGCGCCCCCGCGGTGCGCCAACCCGATCGGGGCCGACGCGAAGTAGGGGTAATCGGCCGCGGTCACCGGCGAGCCACCGGTCCGACCGCCGGACGGCTACCGGTCACTGAACATGTCGGCCGTGAGCACCTGGCCGAACTCCTTGGCGGTGCGGCCCTGCTGGACCACGGCGGTGACATTGGCGACGATCGGCATGTCGACGCCGTGGGTCTGCGCGAGGGCCAGGATCGCCCCGCAGGAAGCCACTCCCTCGGCCGTCTGCTTGGTCACCGCGACGACCTCCTCGACGGTCATCCCCTTGCCGAGATTGCGACCGAACGTCGAGTTGCGCGAGTGCGGGGACAGGCAGGTGACGACGAGGTCGCCGACTCCGGCCAGGCCCGCGAAGGTCGCCGGGTGGGCACCCATCGCCTCGCCGAGGGTGCGCATCTCGGTCAGGCCGCGGGTGATCACCGCGGCGGTGACCGAGTGCCCGAGCCCGAGCCCCTCGGTCATCCCGGAGGCCACCGCGATGACGTTCTTGACGCACCCGCCGAGCTCGGCACCGACGACGTCGTCGTGGACATAGGGCCGGAAGGCCGGGGTCGCGCAGGCGTCGGCGACCCGCTGCGCGGTCGCGAGCGAGGCACTCGCGACGGTCGTCGCGGCCGGCTCCCGGGCGGCGATCTCCCGGGCGATGTTCGGCCCGGAGACTGCGGCGACCTGAGCGGGCGGCATACCGAGGCATTCCATGACCACCTCGGTCATCCGCTTGGACGTGCCCTTCTCCAACCCCTTCATGAGCGAGACGAGGATGATCCCGGGTGGGAGCAACGGGCCCCACTGCGCGAGATTGGCCCGCAGCGTCTGGGCCGGGACGGCGAGGACTCCGATCCCGGCGCCGTCGAGGGCCTCGGCCGGGTCGGTCGTCGCGGTCACCGTCTCGGGCAGGACGAGGTCGGGCAGGTAGCGCACGCTCGCGTGGTGGCGCTGGATGTCGGCCACCTCGTCCTCGAACTTGCCCCACATCCGCACCTGGCACCCGGCCTCGGCGAGCACGGAGGTGAAGGCCGTCCCCCAGCTACCGGTCCCGAAGACCGCTACTCGTTCCCTGGGCGGGGTGGACTCGGTGGCGTCGTTGCTCACCGGC
>CAZNLX010000367.1:0-1676 GCA_964573925.1 uncultured Intrasporangiaceae bacterium | reverse complement strand
GGTCGGGCCGCCGGTGAGACCGGGGTGCAGGTCGAGGTCGTCCGGTCCCGGACCGCGGTCCAGGGAGTCGCGGCTCTGGCCGTCTTCGATCACGCGGCCGACCTGCAGGCCAACGCCGAGGCGATGAGTGAGGCCGCGGCGGCGACCCGGCACGGTGCGGTGACGATCGCCCGCAAGGAAGCCCTCACCTCGGCGGGGATCTGCCACATCGGCGACGTCCTCGGGGTCGTCGACGGTGACTTCGCCATCGTCGGCTCGGACCTCTACGACGTGGCCGGGCAGGTCGTCGAGCGGCTGCTCGGCGACGATGCCGAGCTGCTCACCGTCATCAGCGGCGACGGCGCGCCGCCGGACCTTGCCTCAGCGGTCGTAGCGGCCGCTCGGATCCGGCGCCGCGACCTCGAGGTGACCCACATCCACGGGATGCAGCCGCTCTACCCGCTGCTGCTGGGCGTCGAGTGAGCCGATGCTCGCGGCATACACCGAGGACACCCCGCTGCGGCGGCTGGTCAAGCCCGCCCAGGCGGATGCCCTCGCCAAGAACCGGGGGCTGCACACCGTCGGCGACCTGCTCGAACACGTCCCACGGGCCTATCTGCCGCCCAACCGGCTCACCGATCTGGCCGACTTGCGCGATGGTGACGAGGTCATGGTCGTCGCGGAGGTCGCCTCGGTCTCGGTCGTCCCGATGCGTCAGCGGCGCGGCTTCCGGTGCAGTGCCATCGTCACCGACGGCCGCGCCGAACTCGACCTCACCTTCTTCACCAAGCACAAGTACGACTTCGGCCTGCGGCCGGGCACCTGGGGGGTTTTCGCCGGCACGGTGACCCGCTACGGCCGTCGACGGCAGCTCACCCACCCCGAAATGGAGTTGCTCGACGAGACGATGTCCGCCGAACGGGCCGACTACCTGCGCACCCACCAGGTGCCGGTCTACCCAGCCACCGGTAAGGTGACCTCGTTCGTCCTGCGCAGCACGGTGGCCCTGGCCCTGGACTGCCTCGAGGAAGTCCGCGAGCCCCTGCCCGCCGCGGTCCGGCTGCGCCGGGGCCTGCTCGGCCGGGGCGCGGCGATGGAGCTCATCCACCGTCCACGGATCGACGAGGACGTCGCCCCGGGGCTGCGGCGGCTGCGCTACGACGAGGCGTTCGTCCTGCAGACGATCCTCGGCCAGCGCCGCCGAGCCGCCCAGGCGATGCACACCAGCGCCCGTATGCCGCGTCCGGACGGCCTGCTCGCGGCCTTCGACGCGCGACTGCCCTTCGACCTCACCGCCGGGCAGCAGCAGGTCGGGGCGGTGATCGCCGGGGAACTGGCCGCCGACCGCCCAATGCACCGGCTCCTGCAGGGTGAGGTCGGCTCGGGCAAGACCGTCGTGGCGTTGCGGGCGATGCTCGCCGTGGTGGACGCCGGCGGTCAGGCCGCCCTGCTCGCCCCCACCGAGGTCCTCGCCGCCCAACACCACCGGTCGATCACGGCCCTGCTCGGCGATCTCGCGATGGGCGGCATGCTCGGCGGGAGCGACCTGGGCACCAAGGTCGCGCTGCTCACCGGGAGTCAGTCGGCCGGCGCCCGCCGACGTGCCCTCAACGACGCGGTGACCGGGGACGCCGGCATCGTCGTGGGCACCCACGCCCTCATCCAGAAGCACGTCGACTTCTTTGACCTGGGTCTGG
>CAZNLX010000366.1:0-1681 GCA_964573925.1 uncultured Intrasporangiaceae bacterium | reverse complement strand
CGGACTCACCCAGGGCCGGCATGGTCACGCGATTGGACATCTGCGTCATCTCCTCATCGATGGTGCGGTCGGTCGTTCCTGCTCGTTGCGCGAGCGTCGTGCGATGGTGCAAGTCTGGTGGAAAAGGCCCGGACCCGGCGTGCGGTGTGGCTCACGCGTGGGCGTGCAGGGGCTTGCCCGCCAACGCCAGATGAGCCTCGCCGAGCGCCTCGTTCTGGGTCGGATGGGCGTGCAGGAGCGGGGCGACGTCCTCGGGCGTGGCATCCCATCCCACGATGAGCTGCGCCTCCCCGATCTGCTCTCCCATCCGTGCACCGATCATATGGATACCGACGACCGGCCCGTCGGGCACGCCCACCAACTTGACGAAGCCGGTGGTCCCGAGGATCTGGGACTTGCCGTTGCCGCCCAGGGAGTACTCGTAAGTGCGGACCTCGCCGTACTGCTGCCGAGCGGCTTCCTCGGTGAGACCGACGCTGGCGATCTCGGGATCGCAGTAGGTGACCCGGGGTATCCGGGCGTCGATGACCGGCTCGGGCGACAACGCGGCGATGTCCTCGGCGACGAACACCCCGTGGGCGAACCCGCGGTGCGCCAGCTGCAGCCCGGGCACCAGGTCGCCGACGGCATACACCCCGGGCGCGGTGGTGCGCAGCCGCTCGTCGGTCGGGACGAAGCCACGGTCGACGGACACCCCGGCCGTTTCGAAACCCATCCCGTCGGACACCGGCTCTCGGCCGACGGCCACGAGCAGATAGTCGGCCGTCAGGGTCGTGCCGTCCTCGAGGGACACCCGCACACCGGCGCCGTCCTGCTCGACCCCGGAGAAGCGCACCCCGGTCCGGAAGGCGATGCCCCGCTTGCGGTAGGCCCGTTCCAGCGCCTTGGAGATGCTCGGCTCCTCCGCCGGTACCAGCCGCGGCAGCGCCTCGACGATCGTCACCGAGGCCCCGAACGAGCGGTAGACCGAGGCGAACTCCACCCCGATAACCCCGCCGCCGAGCACGACGACCGAGCCCGGGACGTGGTCCAGGGCCAGGGCCTCGTCGCTGCTGAGCACCCGCCCCTGGATGGCCAGCCCGGGTAGCGACTTGGCCCGCGACCCAGTCGCCAGCACGAGGTGCCGACCGGTCAGGGTGCGCTCACCCACCTGGACCGTCGTCGCCGAGGTGACCACTCCGGTTCCGGTGACGTAGTCGATGGAAGCGGCCGAGACCAGACCCTGCAGGCCCTTGTGCAGCCGGGACACGACTCCCTGCTGATAGGCCAGCACGGCCGGCATGTCGATCGAGTCGACCCGGGCGATGACCCCGAAGGCCGCGCCGTGACGGGCCGTGTCGGCCACCTCTGCCGCGTGCAGCAGCGCCTTGGTTGGGATGCAGCCTCGGTGCAGGCAGGTCCCGCCGAGCTTGTCGCGCTCGACCAGCGCGACTCGCATCCCGAGCTGGGCCGATCGCAGCGCGCAGGCGTAGCCCCCGCTGCCACCGCCCAGTACCACGACGTCGTAGACCTCAGAGGCGTCGGCCGACATGGGGGCTCCTGTCCGCAGGGATGGGTAGTGGCATCTTGTCATCCGGGCCGATTCGCTGTCACGGCGCGGCCGCACGGTGTCAGCCGACCGCGAATTCCTGCAGCATCTGGCAGCCGGGACCGAACGCCGGCAACAGATCTCGGCGCGCCG
>CAZNLX010000365.1:0-1702 GCA_964573925.1 uncultured Intrasporangiaceae bacterium | reverse complement strand
CTGCTGACCACCCAGTCCACCCTGACGGTGACCGCCCTGCTGCTCGGGGTGCTCACCGCTACCGGGGCAGTCCAGCTGTGGCAGGTCTATGCGCTCGCCCTCGTCCAGGGTCTCGCCCAGGCGGTCGACAACCCGGCCCGACAGGCGTTCGTGTCCGAGATGGTCGGCGGCCAGCGCGTGGCGAACGCGGTGGCGCTCAACAGTGCGTCCTTCAACGCGGGACGGCTCATCGGCCCGGCGGTCGCGGGGCTGCTCATCGCGGCATACGGGACGGGGGTGGCGATGTGTGCGAACGCTGCCTCGTTCGCCGTGCTGTTGCTGGCGCTGGCGGCGATGCGCACCGGGGAGCTGCGCCCCGCGCCGCTGGCTCGCGGCAAGGGGCAGATCCGGGCCGGGGTCGCCTATGTCCGTGGCCGCCCGGACATCCAGCTCGTCATGGCCCTCGTCTTCGTCCTGGGCACCTTCGGGCTGAACTTCCAGCTCACCATCGCGCTCATGGCCACCCGGGCCTTCGGGAAGGGGCCGACCGAGTTCGGGCTGCTCGGCTCGGTCATGGCGGTCGGGTCGCTGGCCGCTGCCCTGCTCTCGGCACGGCGGGCTCGGCCCCGGCTTCGGGTGCTTCTCGTCGCGCTCGGTGGATTCACCGCCGCTAGCGCCGCCGCCGCCCTCGCCCCCACGTATGCCGCCTTCGCCGTTGCCCTCGTGCCCTGCGGTCTGGCCGCGCTCACCGCGCTGACGACGGCCAATGCCTACGTCCAACTGGCCGTCGATCCGGTGATGCGGGGGCGCGTCATGGCGCTCTACATGGCGATCTTCCTCGGTGGGACGCCGATCGGAGCCCCGCTCATCGGTCGGCTCGGCGACTGGGCTGGACCCCGGTGGAGCATCGGGATTGGCTCGGTTGCCGTGGGACTGGCCCTGGCGCTCGCGCTGGCCTGGCTGGCGAAGAGAGAGAATGTCCGGGTGAGTTGCCGACCCGGCGAGCGACCGGCCCTGCAGGTGCGCCGCACCCTGTCGGCCGGCGAAGCCGAGCCCGCCCCGGAGGTCCCCAGGTGAACGTGCGCTTCCGTCATCGGCTCACCCTGGCCGTGCTCGTGCTGCTCGTGGTCATCGGCGTGGCCGCCGCGCTCACCCGCTGACAGCAGCGCCGGCCGACCGGAGGGACCCGGTGGCCGGTGCGAGCAGGCTGTGTCGGGCGTGGCCGCGCCTGCCCGTGCGGGGCTCGGGCCGAGCGCCGCCGGGCGGCATACCTCCCTGGCGGGAGGTGAGCCGACTCAGAGGTGCTCGACGACCCAGTCGATGCAGTCGGTGAGCGCCGAGACGTCCTCGGGGTCGACGGCCGGGAACATCGCGATCCGGAGCTGGTTGCGCCCGAGCTTGCGGTAGGGCTCGATGTCGACGACCCCGTTGGCCCGCAGCACCTTGGCGACCGCGGCCGCGTCGACGCTGTCGTCGAAGTCGATCGTCCCGACAACCTGGGAACGCGCCGCCGGGTCGGCGACGAACGGCGTCGTGTATGCCGTCCGCTCGGCCCACCCGTAGAGGCGCGAGGCGGAGTCCACGGTGCGGCCCGTGGTGAAGGCGAGCCCGCCGTTGCCGTTCATCCAGTCGAGCTGGGCGGCGAACATCGCCAGGGTGGCGACGGCCGGGGTGTTGTAGGTCTGGTTCTTGAGCGAGTTGTCGATCGCGGTGGGCAGCGAGT
>CAZNLX010000364.1:0-1711 GCA_964573925.1 uncultured Intrasporangiaceae bacterium | reverse complement strand
GTGTGGATGCCGTCGTCGGCCGCCCACTTGAGCGGCACGCCGCCCTCGAACACCGTTGTGCCCGTGGGGTCGGCGACCCGCACGACCGCGGCGATGCCGTAGAAGGACTGGTAGACCGACAGCCCGCCGTGACGCAGCGGTTCGTTGACGCGCACCGTCTGGCGGGCGACCGGCATACCGTCCTCGAGCAGGACGAGCTCACTCGCGTAGTCCAGGGCCACCCCCGTCTCGGTGTAGCTGTCGGTGAAGCCCACCGCCTCGACGACCATGCCGGTGTCGTGGCCGACCACGTGACGCTCGCCGATGACGACGGCGACCTCAGGGTCGCGGAAGCCAAGCTGGCTGGTGAGCGCGGCCGCGGCCAGGAGCAGGACGAGACCCGCATGGGCGACGACGGTGGCCAGTGGGGAGAACCGGTGGCGGACGGCATACACGTCGATGGTGTCCGGACCGCTCACGGTGACGATGCGATAGCGCCGGTCCCGCCACCACGCCTCGAGGTGTCCGGCGACCTCGGCCGGGCTCGCCGCGACGACGAGCCGGTGCGCGGGCTGTTCGGGGCTGCCCTGATGGCCGGGCGCGTGCCGCGGCGGGTGCGCCACCTGGCGCCAGAGCGCCGGAGACCGGTTGACGGTGCACGCGAGGGTGCTCAGCCCGAGGACGGCGGCGGCACACGTGAAGGTGAGCGAGTGGAAGACGGTGAAGGCCTGCAGTCGCCACATCCAGTCGGTCGCCGCTCCGAATCGCGGGCGTATGCCGTCCACCCAGGCCGCGGTCGCGAGGGCGTCGCCGCGCGCCGCGTCAGGCAGTTGCGGGATGAGGGTGCCGACGAGGGTGAGTGCCCCGAGGAGGAGGATCAGCCCGATCGCGATGACCTTCGAGACGAGGAATCGCCATCCAGCGCGCAGCGGACTCATCAGCTCACCCGCCGACCTGCGGGAGGGCGGCCGCGAGCCGGCCGAAGAGATTGGCCACCAGGGCGAGGCCGGTGAGCGAGACCAGAGCGCCGCTGGTCAGCTCGACGAGTCCAGCATGCCGGCGCAAGACCGCGAGCCGGGAGCCAATCGCACCTGCGCTCGCGGCGACCGCGAGCAGTGGCAGGCCCAAGCCGAGGCAGTAGGCCAGTAACAGGAGTGCTCCGTCGGTGGGGCGATCGCCAGAGGCGGCCAGCCCGAGGACCGCGCCGAGCACCGGGCCGATGCACGGCGTCCAGCCGGCACCGAAGGCCAGGCCGAGCACGAGGGCACGGCCGTGTCCGCCGGGGTTGCGCGAGCCGGCCGAGCCTCGCGAGACGCGCCACTGCCGGTTGAGCAGGGGGATCTCGACGAGTCCGGCCAGGTGCAGGCCCATGACGACCAGCACCACGCCGCCGACGATTCTGGCCAGGTCGCGATGGTCCCCGAGCGCCCGGCCGATCACCCCGAACGAGGCCCACACCGTGATGAAGACGGCCGTGAAACCGGCAACGAAGGCTGCCGTTCGGGACGTTGCCAGCCTTCGGCCACCGGTGGCCCGGCCGTCGCCCACCACCTGGGCGACGACGGCCGGGACGACCGGTAGGAAACACGGCGAGGCGAAGGACAGCAGACCCGCCAGGAGGGCCACGGGCACCGAGATTCCGGTCACCGGTCACCGCCCCGGTCGGCCGTCGTCGACGTCGTCATCCTCCGGTTTCCCCGTCGATCAGGCGAACGTGTCGCGCATGAGGCCG
>CAZNLX010000363.1:0-1711 GCA_964573925.1 uncultured Intrasporangiaceae bacterium | reverse complement strand
CCAACTGGGCGATGCTCACACCCCCACCATACTCGAACACATGTACGAATACAAGTGTTCGGGCGCGAGAGTCCGTCGAAGGTCGGCGGCCCTTGCCCCAGCTCGCCGGCCGACCCAGACCGGCGTCCGCCCGGATCCACCCGGAGCCGGCTAGACCTTCACGCCGACCGTCGCCCACGCCTCCTCGACGGCGGCCGCCTCAGCCCCGCCGGCCCCGTAACGCTTGCCGGCCGCGGTGATCGTGCGCCGGGCGAAACCGGCGAAATCGACGTCCTTGGGGATGCCCTTGTTGGTGATCGTGTCGAACCAGATCCGCCCCGCCCGCTCCCACGCATGCCCGCCGAGGGCGGACGCGACGAGGTAGAAGGCCCGGTTGGGGATGCCGGAGTTGACGTGGACGCCGCCGTTGTCGTGGTCGGCGTCGTGCGGCAGCGTGACATAGTCGCTCATCTGCCCAGGTTGCGGATCCTTCCCGAGAGCCGGGTCGTCGTATGCCGTGCCCGGCGCCTTCATCGAGCGCAATGCCACCCCGCGGACCCGGTTGGTGAACAGCCCCGCTCCGATGAGCCAGTCGGCCTGCTCGGCGGTCTGCCCGAGGTGATGCTGCTTGACGAGGCTGCCGAAGACGTCGGACACCGACTCGTTGAGCGCCCCGGACTGCCCGACGTAGGTGAGGCCCGCGGTGAACTGGGTGACCCCGTGCGCCAGCTCGTGGCCGATGACGTCGAGGCAGTGCGTGAAACCGACGAAGAAGCGCCCGTCGCCGTCGCCGAAGACCATCTGGGTGCCGTCCCAGAAGGCGTTGTCATAGCCGCGGTCGAAGTGGACGCTCGCGACGAGCGGCAGCCCTTTGCCGTCGAGCGAGTCCCGCGCGTATGCCGCCCAGAACAGTTGCCAGGTGGCCCCCAACCCGTCGTAGGCCTCGTTGACGGCGACATCCGCGACGGGCGCTGCCCCTTCGGCCCGCGCGAGTATGCCGGGCAGCCGGGTCGCGTGCCGCGCGTCGTGGATGGCCCGTTCGGGCACCGCGGGGAGCGTCGCGGTCACTCGCTGGGGCCGGGGGCGTTCGAGGGCGGCCGCGCGCTCCGTGACGTCGGTGAGCTCCGGCGGGACGATCCCACGCGGCATACGCAGGCTGCGCTCGGCGGTGACGGTGCGCCGCTCACGCAAGTTAGCGTCGGCAGCGAGGGTGCGCTGGGCCGCTTCGACGACGTCGGGGTCGTCCTGCTCGACCAGGCGATGCAGGAGGTAGGAGGGGAGGATGCGGCAGACCGGGGGAGGCGGCATACCCGGCATTCTGCCGCCTCCCACCGACGCCCGCCCGGTGGACGACTGCGCCTCGCCGAGCTGAGCTCGGCGAGGCGCAGTCGATGTGAGGGGCGCAGACAAACGTCCGTCAGCTCAGCGCCTTGGCCTTGAGCGTGTCGTACTCGGCCTGGCTGATGGTGCCCGAGTCGAGCAGGCCCTTGGCATTGGCGATCTGGGTGGCGGGGTCGGTCCCCGGTGCGACCGACCGGATGTAGTCGTCGGTCGCCCTCTTGGCCGCGGCGTTCACGGCCAGCTGCCGGTCGTTCATCCCCTGGCCACGGGCGATGAGGTATGCCAGCGAACTGATCAGCGGGAAGATGAACAACGCGACGACCCAGATGGCCTTGGCCGGGACTGTCCGGCGAACGGTGTTTCCACCGACACGCCGACCGAGGGTCGGCGA
>CAZNLX010000362.1:0-1724 GCA_964573925.1 uncultured Intrasporangiaceae bacterium | reverse complement strand
CCCGGCAACTGTCAATCCCCGCCGCGTGACGCGTGCGGAGGTGTCTGTGTGCGTGCGCAACGGGCACCTTCCGATTACAGAGTGACTGCTCGTGTGTGGGGCCACCCTACCGCGACGGCATCCGTGGTTCACGGCAGGGGTGCCGATAACCTCGCAACGTGGCGAACACCGCATTCGGACTGTCCCGGCGTGTCGTCCTCGACGCCGCGGCAGGTCCGGTCCACCCCGCGGCACGCGAGATGATGGCCGCTGCCTGGGAGGCCGGCTGGGCCGATCCACGCCGGCTGCACGCCGAAGGTCGCCGGGCCAGACGGCTGTTGGACGAGGCCCGCGCCATGCTCGCCGAGGGCCTCGGCGTGAGCCCACAGACCCTCAGCTTCACTCCCGGCGGACCTGCGGCCCTGCGATCGGGCCTGGAAGGCCTGCGGTATGCCGCCCGCCGCACCGGACCACGTCTGGTCGCCTCGGCGGTCGAGCACTCCGCGATCCTGGTGACCGGGCGGCAGATCGTCGCCGACAGCCAGGACCCCTCGGCGTTCGGCGAGGTTGGAGTCGACCGACTCGGGCGGGTGGACCTCGACGCGTGGGGCCAGGCACTGGCCGTCCCGGGCACCTCGGTGGCCGCCCTGCAGAGCGCCAACGGCGAAGTGGGGACTCGCCAACCGCTCGCCGACGCCCACGAGGCCTGTCGGGCGCGCGGCATACCCCTGCTCGTGGACGCGACCGCGGGACTGGGGCGCGACGAGGCCCCGGAGCACTATGACGTCTTGGCTGCAGACGCCCGTTCGTTCGCCGGGCCGGCCGGGGTGGGCCTGCTCGTCATTCCGGCGCGGACCCGGTGGCGCCGCCCCGGGCCGCCATCGGAGCTGGAGGGCGGCCGGTCGCTGGACGAACCGGTGCTGCCCCTCGTGCTCGGCGCCGCCGAAGCCTGGGCCCGAACTGCCGTTGACCGGGCCGAGGAGACCCGGGCGGCCCGGGCGCTCGTCGACCGGATCCGCGCCGTGGCCGCCTCCGTGCCGGAGTCCGAGGTTGCCGGCGATCCGGTGGACCGGCTGCCGCACGTGCTCACGGTGTCCTTCCTGCTCGCCGACGGCGAGGCACTGGTCACCGAGCTGGACCGGCGCGGGATCGCGGTGGCCTCCGGCTCGGCGTGCACCTCCAGCACCCTGGAACCCAGCCATGTGCTGGCGGCGATGGGCGCCCTCACCCACGGCAACATCCGGGTGACCCTCCCGGTCGCCGCGGTGAGCCCGACTCGTGAGCAGGACGTTGAGGCCCTGGTCCGGGCCCTTCCGGACGCCGTCGCCGCGGTCCGCGCCCAGGTGGCCGGACGATGACGGCTCACCCTCCGATCGAGGTCGACGCCCGCGGGCTGCGGTGCCCGCTGCCCGTGCTGCGCCTGGCCCAGGCCCTGGCCCAGCACGCGGCCGGCACGACGGTCCGGCTGTTGGCCACCGATCCGGCGGCCCGCACCGACGTCCCCGCTTTCGCCCGAATGCGCGGGGTCCAGGTGCTCGAGGTGACCGAGGAAGGCGAGCACACGGCATACCTCGTCCGTGACGTCAGGCCCACACCTGCGGAAGCGGCGCCTGCAGTGCCTCGGCCACCATCGGCAGGTATGCCGTCCTAGGCACCTCCCGCGCCCCCAACGACGCCAGATGCGGCGTCACCCACTGGACGTCGATGACCCGGCGGGGGTCGCGGTCGGCAGCCAGCAGGTCGCA
>CAZNLX010000361.1:0-1739 GCA_964573925.1 uncultured Intrasporangiaceae bacterium | reverse complement strand
TGGGTGCGCTCATTCCCACCGGGCCGAGCGGAGATCGCCCGGTCGACGTCTTCTTCGGGCCGGCGCCTCACCGGTCCGAGACCGACGATCCAGCCGGGGCCGCACGACCGGCCGCCGGCGACGGCCCGGGCTCGCACGTCTCGGTGGCCGGCTCGACCACTGCTGCGTCCGAGTCGCCGACCGGGGCAGGCACCGCCCCCGACGTCGAGGTGGCTGCCGACAACGGAACCGTGGAACTTCGGCCGGTCCCCGGTGCTTCGTTCGCCGAGATCCCGGTCGGGGAGATCCGCCCCAACCCGCGCCAGCCGCGCACCGTCTTCGACGAGGACGAGATGGCGGAGCTCGTGCACTCGGTCTCCGAGATCGGCATACTCCAGCCGATCGTCGTCCGCAGGATCGCCGACGGCGACCTGCTCGACACCGGTGACGACGTGCGCTACGAGCTGGTCATGGGTGAGCGGCGTTGGCGCGCCGCACAGGCCGCCGGGCTGGACAGCGTGCCGGCAATCATCCGCACAACGCACGACGACGACCTGCTTCGGGACGCGCTCCTGGAGAACCTTCACCGCAGCCAACTCAACCCACTCGAAGAGGCCGCGGCATACCGGCAGTTGCTGGACGACTTCGGCTGCACCCAGGAGGAGCTGGCCACCCGGATCGGCCGCAGCCGGCCGCAGGTGAGCAACACGCTCCGGCTGCTCAAACTGCCGCCGCTCGTTCAGCGCCGCCTGGCCGCCGGGGTGCTCAGCGCCGGCCACGCCCGGGCGCTGCTCGGTCTCAGTGATGCGGCGGCGATGGAACGCCTGGCGCAGCGCATCGTGGCCGAGGGCCTCTCGGTGCGATCAGTTGAGGAGATCGTCGCTATCGGCGGGCCCGCCCCGGTCAAGCCGAAGGCTCCCCGGCCCGGCTCTCGCCGTCCCCAGCTGGACGACGTGGCGGCGGCCCTCGCGGACCGTCTTGACACTCGGGTGACGATCGCCCTCGGGCAACGCAAAGGCAAGGTGGTCGTCGAGTTTGCCTCGGTCGACGATCTGCACCGCATCCTGGGCGTCATGGGAGTGCAACCACCCGGGCACTGATTGCACGCACGTCGCCCGGCCGGTGCTCTCGACTCCCGACCCCCACGGCGCACAAACGACACGACCCCCGAACGACGTGAGTCGTCCGGGGGTCGTTTGCTTGGCGGCGGGGCTCAGCCCAGGTAGGCCTCCAGCTCACGCATGAGCAGGCGCTTCGGCTTGGCGCCGACGATGGTCTTGACGACCTCGCCACCGACGTAGAGGTTCATCGTCGGGATGCCGGTGACGCCGAAACGGGCGGTCGTGGCCGGATTGGCGTCGGTGTCGAGCTTGAGGATCTCCAGCTTGTCCCCGTGCTCGGCGTAGATCTCCTCGAGGATCGGAGCGATCTGCTTGCAGGGGCCGCACCAGGCGGCCCAGAAGTCGACGAGAACCGGCTTGGTGCTGGCCAGGACGTCACTGTCGAAGGTGGCGTCGGTCGTGGCGGCAATGGCGCCCATGGGTGTCCTTTCAGGTGGGTCGCACGCGGAGGGTATGCCGTGTGCCTGGGAAACTCGTCGGGCCGCAAGGGTAGCTCGCGGAACCGACAGCGGTGGGGAGGCAGGTGGGTCGGTGCGTGGGGTGTGCTCGTTCGGTGGGTGAATCGGCGGTGGAGTGGCTGCTGTCTAGGAGTGGTTGTTGAGGTAGTGCTGGGTGTCGAGGGCGGCGGCGCAGCCGGAG
>CAZNLX010000360.1:0-1743 GCA_964573925.1 uncultured Intrasporangiaceae bacterium | reverse complement strand
ACCGTGCAGGACCACCTGAAGGCCATCTTCGCCAAGACCGACACGCGTTCGCGCAAGGAGCTGCTCTCGCAGGTCTTCTTCCACGACCAGCTGCCGGGCGTGATGGCGCGCGACCCGCTCAATGCCGGCGGTCACCTGCAACCGCCTGCCACGACGTAGATCCGGTGTCGGCGTCGGCGGCTTCGACGTCCTCTCGGGTGATCCCGAGCAGGAAGAGGACGGCGTCGAGGTAGGGGACGGTGACGCTCGTGTCCGCCTGCGCCCGCACGAGGGGCTTGGCGTTGAAGGCAACACCGAGGCCGGCGGCCGCGAGCATGTCGAGGTCGTTGGCGCCGTCGCCGATCGCCACGGTCCGCGACAGCGGCAGTCCGGCTTCGTCGGCGAACCGTCGCAAGGCCGCGGCCTTGGCCGCCCGGTCGACGATCGGCCCGTCGACCCGACCGGTCAGGTGCCCGTCGGCGACCTCCAGACGATTGGCGACGGCGTGGTCGATCCCGAGCTCCGCCGCGATGGGAGCGACGATCTCGATGAAGCCTCCCGACACGAGGGCGACGGTGTCACCGAGCCGTTTGAGGGTGCGGACCAACGTCCGGGCACCGGGAGTGAGGACGATCTGAGCCCGGACCTCGTCGAGCACCGAGACTGGCAGTCCGGCCAGCAGCGCGACCCGGGCGCGCAGCGACTCGGCGAAGTCCAGTTCGCCGCGCATGGCCCGCTCGGTCACCGCGGCGACCTGCTCCTCGCACCCGGCGTGGGCGGCGATGAGTTCGATGACCTCCTGCTGGATGAAGGTCGAGTCGACGTCCATGACGACCAGGCGCGAGCCGATCCGAGCCAGCCCGGCCGGGGCCACCGCGACGTCCAGGCGCTCGCTGGCGGCGACTCCGGCCAGCTCGGTCCGCAACCGGGGCACGTCGGCGCCGGACACATCGAGTTCGATGGTCGTCACCGGGTAGTGCGACAGCCGCCGGATCCGGTCGATGTTCGCCCCGTGGGCAGCAATCCGGGCCGTCACCGCGGCCAGGCCGCGCGCCGTGAGCGGCCGACCGAGCGCGACGACATGGGCCCGGCCGTCGCGGGGCGCCGTCGAGTCGCCGACGCCGGCCCTGGTCCGAGTGCGCATCCCCAGCCGGTGCCCGACCGCATGAGCGAGGCTCGTCAGGGCGTCCGGGTCGGCGCCGGCCAGCAGGACCGACAGGGTGAGGTGGTCGCGGACGACCATCTGCTCCAGGTCGAGGACCTGGGCGTTGGCCTCGGCGACGGCCGACAGCAGCGTGTGGGTCACGCCCGGACGGTCGTCGCCGGAGAGGGTCACCCGGAGTGTTCGAGGGGACATGCCGGTCACAGCGCCAAGGCTAGAGCGTCGCCGGTATGCCGCCCGCTCAGGTCCCGTTGTCCCAGCCGGGGTCGTCGTCCGGTTCCGCGAGCATCCCGTCCAGAAGGGCGAGGTCGTGCCGGTCGACATCGCGCAGCGGGTAGCCCTCGTGGGCTCGGCGTTGCAGGTCCGGCGATGCGCACAGGACGGTGCGGCCGCCGAGCAGCCCACCGACGACCGACCCGGCGGGGTAGGCGTAGCGCCCACCGTCCGGTGCCGCCTGCCACCACCCCCCGGCGCCGTCGTCGTGGACCGGATGGACATCGACGACCCGGATCCCGTCGTCGAGTTCCACCCGGACCGGCAACTCGTCGGTGGACACGGTCAGGCCGTCGGCCCGCAAGGCGGCGATGACCGCGTCGAGCCGG
>CAZNLX010000359.1:0-1746 GCA_964573925.1 uncultured Intrasporangiaceae bacterium | reverse complement strand
CTACGTTGCCGCTGCCGTTTACCTCGTCACTGTGCAGCGTGACCGCAATCGGGTCTTCGGTTGTGACGCCTTCGTCCTCCTGAACCAGGCACTTCACTCGCACCGCGACTCTGACCTTCGGCCGGTCGGCTTCATCCGCCAGCGACACCCTGAACGAGCCCTTCGTGGCAATGCCTGCTTGTTCGGCCACGATATGAGGCTGGTCCACGAAGTTGATGCTGATGGGGTCCCCCGGTGAGGCGCCACCCCCACCGGGCGATGTCGTCGGCGGCTTGAACATGTTGCCCAGCAGTCGCTCAAGCGACTTGAGGCGAAGTTCTTGCGTCGGCGCCTGTGGCGCGGCTGCATTGGCAAAATGACGCAGCCCGGTCTTTAAACGCTGCTGAATTTTCACGACGATGTCCCGCGCCTCGGGCCCCAGCTCGGAAAGGCGGTTCGACTTCGGGTCCCACTTGTTGTGCGTCGCTGGCTCGGAGCGCTTCAAGAAGGTGTCGATGTCGGGTCCGGCCACGAACGTACCGACACAGGGGAGCGGGAGTGAGCCCCCGACGTTCATGTACTCAATGACCATCCGTGGGCGACGGATGAGCGCGATGCTGCCCAGCTTCTCGCTCAGCTTCTCGTCCTTCGCACCCTCCTCGCCCACGACCGTATAGGCGTAGTTGCCCAAGTTCAAATCGTACAAACGGTTGAAAGGTGCGGTCTTCTGGTGGTCGCCGGTGGGCATGCTTCGGCCGATGGCTAGGTCGAAGCATTCGATGAACGGTCGCAGGTCGGGCCGCTTCCGGGGCCGCGGGGGCGCAAGCCGCTGGCCTTGCTCGTACAGCGCAACATCAAGGCCGAGCTCGTCGTCAAGTAGACGTGGCCACCACCATTCTTCGATAGCGTCACGCAACATCTCGCAGTCGACGCCGCAGTCCACAATCAGGAGCGATGTGCCTCGCTCGGACAACTCGCGCCGCTTGAAGCCCAAGCGCTCGGCATACTCGTGAGCATCTTCGTCGACAAGGGGGTCTACCTTTCCACCGTCGGCGGCGGTCCCGTACCAGGCACGCCCAGTGTATTCAACCTCCTTGTGGTCATGGCCACGGAAGTAGCCGCAGCCCATCAAGCGCGCATGGTTCTTGGCAGCAACACCGCTCTTCACCGGGTCGAACACGGTGTATGCGACGATGGTGTGAATACGACTGTTCGACGAACAGGCCGACTTGCCGAACCCATAGGAGCCACCGGAACCTTCGGCTTCCGTGCTCTTTGAGCCGTCGCCGAGCGACAGCAGCAACCGATTGAAGTGAGACTTTCGGCTCTTCGGTGAGCCGTGCAAACCGCAGGTGCCATAGTCCTCGATGTAGAGGAGATGGAGAGGGGCGCCTGCTTCGCCCAGCGTCGCGAGACAGGAGCCTCGCGGAAGGTTGAAGTAGTTGCGACGGGAAGTGAGTGCAGGGTCGAGACCCATCGCCTTCACGAAGGCCTGCTTTTCCTTGCCCATCAGCGTCACTCGGCGCATTTCGACTCGCACCTTTTCGCCGGCAACTTGCGCGTCAGTGCTGTTCTGAATGACCTCGCGTGCCAAGTCCGCGGCTGGCTCCATGCCACTGCCCAGCAGTGGATTGGTAAATCCCTCGCCGCTCACGCCGCCCATATCGGGTGACTGCTCAAAGACCCACTTGATTGACGTCATGCCCCCTCCTTAAAGCTTGAAAGTTGGTTCCGACTTGAGGACGCCGGCAGAAAAGCGGCCCTTCA
>CAZNLX010000358.1:0-1746 GCA_964573925.1 uncultured Intrasporangiaceae bacterium | reverse complement strand
CACTCCTGGACAATCCCGGCACCCGACGCAGCAATGGCATTCCGTATGCCGCGGCAGCCGCACCCTGTGTGCCGCGGCTGCCGCGGGCGTGCCCTCGGCGCCCGCGCGAGCGACCCGCCTGCGCCTCGTGAGGCGGCATACGCAATGCCTTCGCGCCTTCCGTATGCCGCGTGCCTGGCGCGACAGTGGGGTGGTGATCGACGTGTAGGTTCGTCGGGCGTGACCGGCGACTTGGCCGAGTGGGTCGTGCCAGTGCGGTGCGAACCACGGGGACGCTCCACATGGGCGGGGGATCCAGTTGGACGTTCCCGGCGACGCTCCAAGTGAGCTTTCATGGTCGGCACCAACTTCCAACTCAATGCCCGGTTTAGTTGTAAGTTGATCTCATGCGGGCCGCAGACTACGCCGACAGCGCCTTCGGCGCACCCCATCGCGAGCCGGGCAACGCGTGGTCGTTCACCTACTACCTGCCCCGGCCGATCCCGAGAGAAGTGCCCCTCGCCCCGGGGGTCATCGCCGCGCTGTCCGATGCCGATGCCGCCCTGGGCCAGCTGCAAGGACTCGGCATGCTCATCCACGATCCGAGCGCGCTGATCGGCCCCTACCTGCGACGCGAGGCACTCTCCAGCACACGGATCGAAGGCACTCAAGCCTCCCTGTCAGAGGTCTTCCAGGCAGAGCTGGACGACCAACTCCCCAACGACGACGTCCTCGAGGTCCAGCGCTATCTCGAGGCGACTCGTCTTGCCGACACCCTTTCGCGGGAGCTTCCGCTCGCCCAGAGGCTGATCCTGCAGGTCCATGCCGCGCTCGTGCGCGCGGTGCGTGGCGAGGAGCGCAGCCCGGGCGAATACCGCAGGACCCCCGTGTGGGTCGGGGGAGCAGGCGCGACACCGGAGACGGCGGCCTTCGTCCCGCCATTGCCCGAACACCTGCCGCCCCTGCTCACCGACTGGGAGCGCTTCGTCAACGACGACGGTCATGGCTATCCGGCGCTCATCCAAGCCGCCCTCATGCACTACCAGTTCGAGACCATCCACCCATTCCTGGATGGCAATGGGCGGATCGGCCGACTGCTCATCAACCTCCAGCTCAAGAATCGTGGTCGGCTTACCCAGCCCCTGCTCTACCTCTCGACCTACTTCGAGCGCCATCGGGCCGACTACTACCGCGGCCTTCAAGGGGTCCGCGAGTCCGGCGATATCGACACATGGTTCCTGTTCTTCCTCGAAGCCGTGCGTGCCCAAGCCGGCGACGCCATCGACCGTTCGCGCCGACTCGTCCAGACCAAGGACGACTACACGCGGGAAGCAGTGGCAAGCCGCAGCAACCTCCCTCGACTCGTCGACATGATCGTCCGCAACCCGTTCGTCAACGTCCGGGCCGTGCAGAACGAGCTCTCGATGACCAACCAGGGCGCTCGGCTCCTTATCCGCAAGGCCGTCGATAAGGGGTGGCTCGAGAGCATCGGCACCCACGGTCGCGGAGGCCGTGAGTACTGGGTCGCTCCAGCGATCTTCTCGATCATGGAGGCGCCGATGGACTACGCCACGACCGAACCGCCCCCCGGCGACAGGACTCGCCGGTGAACAGCAACTTCGACTTCGTCCCCGCGGAGTGGGGGCAGACGCGCGCCGACGCGATCACGGCGTAGACCTACGGCCGGACCGACCCGCGGTCGTGCGCCTTCCATGCCCGCCGCGTCGTCGAGCAGGTCGTCGTGCGGATCTACGACCTGGAGCGCCT
>CAZNLX010000357.1:0-1753 GCA_964573925.1 uncultured Intrasporangiaceae bacterium | reverse complement strand
ATGCTCGCGACCAACTCACCGGCCCGAGCAAGCCCGACGAGATGGTTGCTCCCGGCCGCATCCGAAGCGACGATCTTGACCGCGCCGCGCAGCACCACGTAGACGAACGGGTGCTCCTCATCGACGTCGAAGATCACCTTCCCCGCTGGGTAGTACTCGGGGCTCACCGCGTGGGCGAACTCGTCCCAGGCCGGTAGCGGGCCGCCACCGAAGACCTCGAAGAACTCGCGGGCAACCGTCAGCGGGTCGAGCTCGGTGGATCCCTTGGCGTGGGGCGGTTTGACCGCCATGGTGCTCCTCGACGTTGAAACAGGGCCGGGCGCTGCCGGTCCCGCTCCGACACCGCCCGGCTCTATCGTCGCACCGTCGCCGTTCCCGCACGTCCACTTCCGGCAAATCCCCTCGGCCAGTCCGGTCTACTGCTCGGGTCGGCTGTCAGGATGGCTCCATGGATGTCCCAGCCCAGGTGTTGGCCCTCGCCCGCGACGCGCGCCGGATCACCGTGCTCACCGGGGCGGGCATGTCCCAGGAATCCGGGGTGCCCACCTTCCGGGACGCCCAGACCGGCCTGTGGACCCAGGTTGACCCCGAGGACCTGGCCACCCCCGAGGCTTGGCACCGGGACAAGGCGTATGTCAACGCCTGGTTCCTCTGGCGGGTTCACCTTGTCTCTGCGGCGGCCCCCAATGCCGGCCACCGAGCCCTCGCCGCCTGGGCCAGGCTTCCGGACACCGATCTGCGAATCGTCACCCAGAACATCGATGACCTGCACGAGCGGGCCGGCTCGCCGGTCCTCGCCCACGTTCACGGCAGTCTCTTCACCTGGCGGTGCGACCGCTGCGAGCGCCCGGCCCCGACCCCGCACGCTCCCGCCGAGCCGCAGCAGCGGATCGAGCCGGACCCCTGCCCGCACTGTGCCTTCGGCGAGATCCGTCCCGGGGTGGTCTGGTTCCACGAGCCGCTCCCCGAGCGGGAGTTCATGGACGCGGTCCGGGTATGCCGCGACGCCGACCTCGTCCTCGTCGTCGGCACCTCCGGGATCGTCCAGCCGGCGGCGAGCCTGCCGCACCTGGCCGGGGCGCGCGGCATACCGGTCGTCGAAATCGACCCGCAGTCAACGGAATTCAGCCCGTTCGCGACCGCGGTGTGGCGTTCGACGGCCGGTCAGGCGCTCCCCGCGCTGGTCGCGGCGCTCAGCCCCGGGGCGGGATCGAGTAGGTGATCGAGGCGTCCGCGACGAGCTCGCGACTGCCGGCCGCGTGCAGCCGGACGTGGCCGACCGCCAACCGCTGACCGAGCTTGAGCAACTCGCCTTCGGCGACGAGGTCGCCCGGCGGTGGCTTGCGGAAGAAGTTCATCCCCACACTCGTCGTCACCGCGAGGGCCACCGGTCCGATCTGGGCCAGGATGAGCAACCACACGGTGACATCGGCCAGCGAGAACATCGTCGGCCCGGAGATCGTCCCACCGGGGCGGATCATCGCCGCCTCCGCGGGCAGGCGCAGGGTGATCGTCTCGTCGTCGACCCGCTCGACGACGATGCCGAGCGTCGCGATGTCGGGGAACTCCCGGGCGAGGAAGTCCTGCAGGTCGGAGGTGCTCATCACCGTCACGGCGCACATGCTACGCACGCCCACGAGCGGGTATGCCGCGTGGCAGCCCCGCGGCATACCCCCGGCGTGAGAGGGTGAAACCCCGGAACGACTACCTCGTGACGGGAAGGAGCCCACCACCATGGGCGCATTCGGCTGGA
>CAZNLX010000356.1:0-1754 GCA_964573925.1 uncultured Intrasporangiaceae bacterium | reverse complement strand
CTGGATGCGCATCGAGGACTGGTAGTGCTTCTCGCCGCCGATGGCGTTGCCGAGGATGACGGCGACCTTGTCGCTGTCGACCGTCCACGAGGGCCAGCCGGCGTCGAGTAGCGCCCGCCGCGCGGCCGAGAGCGCCCACCGCTGCCCTTGGTCCATCTGCGCCGCGACCGTCGGGGGGATCGGCAGCTTCCACCGGATGGGATCCCACTCGAACTCACGGACCCAGCCGCCGATCGTCGAGTAGGTCTTGTCCCGGGCCGAGTGGTCGGGGGAGTAGTAGAGCTTGGGATCCCACCGCTCCGGCGGCACCTCGGTCACGCAGTAGCGGCCTCCGGTGATGTTGGCCCAGAAGGCGTCGCCGTCGGGTGCCATCGGCATGATGGCGGCGATTCCGACAACGGCGACGGGGTGGACGTCGGTCATGGTGGGGTCCTTCCGGAACGGCTGGTCGACCGGTGGTGGCGTGTCGTGGGCGGGCTGGGTCGTGCGGTGCGGGGACGGCATACCGACGAGGTATGCCGTGCGGGCCGGCTCCCGGGTCGGGGCCGGCCCGCGCGGATCACTGGGCCCAGGCCCCGCGGGCGTAGAGAGAGTCGGCGATCGCGTCCATGTCGGTGACGAGCCCGGCCTGGGCGGCCTGGATCGCGGCGGTGGGGATGTTGGCGACGGCGGCCACGGCCGGGGAGCCGGGCTCGGCGGCGCCGGCGACCCAGCGCGAGCCGTCGAGGGCGACCCGGGCGGCGGCGTCCCGGGCCGCGACGCGCGAGATGAGCGCGAGCGTCGTGGCGTCGAAGCGCTTGAGGGTCTTCTCGAAGGCGGTGTCGGTCGCGGCCTGCGCGGCCCGCTGGGCCATGATCTCGGCGCCCTCGCAGTAGGCGATGAGTTCGCCCAGGCGGAAGAGGATGTGCTGGTTGCGGGTGAGCCGGCCGGTGCGGCAGGCCTCGAGCACGACCGCGAGCGCGTCGCAGGCGAGCGCGGCGACGTCGGCACCGATGCCCGGGTGGGCGGCGGCGAGCGTGCGCAGGGCGGTGGCCTTGTCGGTGTAGTAGCGGCCCTGGGTCTTCAGGTGCTGCTGCCACCGGTCGCGGGCGATGGTCATCTCCATGATCTCCGAGGTGCCCTCGTAGATCGTCGTGATCCGCACGTCGCGCTTGACCTTCTCGACCACGTAGGGCCGGGTGTAGCCGTAGCCGCCGTGGGCCTGGATCGCGTCGTCGGCGGCCTTGTTGCCGGCCACGGTCGCGAGGTACTTGGCGATCGCGCCCTCGGTGTTCATCGCGCCGTCGGCGCCCAGACCGCGGTCGATCTTGTCGGCGGTGTCCTCGATGAAGGCCCGGCCGACCTCGAGGGCCACGGCGTTGGGGACGATGAGCTTGTGGGTGTAGCCCTGCTTGTCGCAGAGCAGCCCGCCGCCCTGGACCCGGTTCTTCGAGTACTCGATGGCCCGGTCGAGGCCCTCCCAGCCGGCGCCCAGACCGAAGGCGGCGACCATGAGCCGGGTGTAGCCGAACACCTGCTGGGCCTGGACCAGGCCCTTGCCCTCGACCCCGCCGATGAGGTTGTAGACCGGCACGTGGACGTCGTCGAGGAACAGGGCCGCCGTGTTGGACAGGCGCAGGCCGTGCTTGTCCTCCGGCGGGGCGGAGGTGAATCCGGGGGTGTCCTTGGCGACGACGAACCAGGTCGGGCCGGCGTCGGTCTTGGCGAGGATCGTCGAGACCGACGCCGGCCCGACCTGGTTCGTCGTCGCCAAG
>CAZNLX010000355.1:0-1758 GCA_964573925.1 uncultured Intrasporangiaceae bacterium | reverse complement strand
CGCATGACCGAAGCGTAGGGTGAGCCATGACCTTGCGACCCGACGAGCACGACCAGCGACGTGGACCCCGCCCGGCCCGAGTCGAGGTGACCGGATCGGGAAGCGCGAGTGCCACCCCGGATGTCGTGCGAGTGTCGCTGGGGATCCGCTGCGACGCCGAGGGTGTTGCGGCCGCCCTGTCCGCCGCCGCGGAGACCGTGCGCAAGGTCAGTGCGGCGGCCCGTGCGCACCGGCTCACCGACCGGGACATCGCCTCACTCAGCGCCTCGGTGCAGCCTCGGTGGGCCAACGACGGCAGCGCGGTGGTGGGCTACACGGCATACCACCAGCTGTCGCTTGTCGTGCGGGCGCTGGCCGACCTCAACGAGTTGGTCGACGCGGTGGCGGCGGCAGCCGGCAACTCCCTCGTCATCGACGGCATCAATCTCGATCTCGCCGACCGCGGTCCGCTGGCCACCCGCGCTCGCGAGGTCGCCTTCGAGGACGCCCAGGCCAAGGCGGCGCAGTATGCCGCCCTCGCCGGCGCCCGCCTCGGCCGCGTCCTGGCGGTCGTCGAGGGCGGTGGCCAGGTCTTCGGCGCGGCCCCGGAAGGCCGGGCGATGATGATGTCGATGAAGGACTCCGGCGGGGGGATGCCGATCGAGGCAGGGGAACACACCGTCAGCGCCGAGGTCCGGGTGGCCTGGGCGCTGGAGGCGGCGGAATAGCGGGCGTCGGCATGTCGTTGGGTCGAGCATGGCAACGACCGAGCTGACCGCCGCGACCTTCGAGCGCACCGTCACCGACAACGACATCGTCTTCGTCGATTTCTGGGCGTCCTGGTGCGGGCCGTGTCGGCAGTTCGGACCGGTCTACGAGAAGACCTCCGCCGCCCACCCGGATGTCGTCTTCGGAAAGGTCGATACCGAGGCCGAGCAGGAGCTTGCCGGCGCCCTCGAGATCACCTCGATCCCGACGATCATGGCCTTCCGCGAGGGCATTCTCGTCTTTGCTCAGCCCGGTGCTCTGTCGGCGCCCGTCTTCGAAGACCTCGTCGGCAAGGTCAAGGCCTTGGACATGGACGACGTCCGGCGGCAGATCGCCGAACACGAGGCCGGGCACGCCGATTCCGCCCCGGCCACCGACGCCTGAGTTCAGGCGTCGGAACTCAGGCGCGCAGCAGGCGCGTTCACGGCATACCAGCACCACCCTCGCACCATCGGAGAGCAGCGCCCGTGCGCACCATCCTCAACATCATCTGGGTCGTCTTCGCGGGCTTCTGGCTCTGGCTGACCTACCTGGCCGCCGGCGTCCTGGCGTGCATCCTCATCGTGACGATCCCGTGGGGCATCGCCGCCTTCCGGATGGCGAACTACGCACTCTGGCCCTTCGGTCGGACCATCGTCGACAAGCCCGGCGCCGGCCCCGCCTCCACGATCGGCAACATCGTCTGGATCGTCTTCTTCGGCTGGTGGCTGGCTCTCGGGCACGTCACGACGGCGATCGCCCAGGCCGCGACGATCGTGGGGATCCCGCTGGCGCTGGCCAACCTCAAGCTCATCCCGGTGTCCCTCGTGCCGATGGGCAAGGACATCGTCCGGGTCGATGACCTCGGCAAGGCGACCCCGTGGGGTCCCGGCCCGCAGCGCTCGCTGAGCGTCTGACCGGGCGGCCCAGTGACCTGCACAGCGTGACGTGTCCACGCGGCATACCTGATGCCGTTGGTGGAGGTGGCGGGAATCGAACCCGCGTCCGATGACGTGATCCCAGGACTTCTCC
>CAZNLX010000354.1:0-1759 GCA_964573925.1 uncultured Intrasporangiaceae bacterium | reverse complement strand
CAGCGGCCGCCGCGATGTCGCCCAAGCGCAAGAGATCGACCTTATCGGTCTTGGCTTTCACCCGCGCCGCTTCGGCTTCGGTTTTCAAAATCCATTTGTCTTCGCCGAAGCGCGCGTACTCGCGCTCCTTGCCTTCCGGCGCTTTGTCGACGGCGTGCTTGGCGGCGAGCTTTGCGTATTGTTCTTCATTGACGTGCGTCTGGCGTGTGAACCACCACGCAGCGACCGCGACGCCGATCAAGCCGCCGTGGAAGCTCATGCCGCCTTGCCAGATCTGGAAGACCTCCATGAAGTTCCGCCAGATCATGTCAGGCTTGTAGAAGAGCACGTAGCCGATGCGCCCGCCGAGGATGACGCCAAGCGTCGCCCAGAAGAGAAAGTCGTCAGCTTGCGGCACGCTTAGCGCCGGCTTGTTCGGCGCCCAAAGCTTGTCCCGGCGGATGAGCCAGACCATCCAGCGCCAGCCCAGAACCAGGCCGACGATGTAGGCAAGCGCATACCAGCGCAGCGGGAAGGGCCCCCAATGGCCGCCGAAGAGGTCGAACCCGGGGATGGTGAAGGCCGCCGGGTCGATGTTGGGGAATTGGATCGCTTCTAAAATCACCCGCGCGCACCCTTAGCTCATAAGCCGCATTGTCCGGCCCTGCGGCGCTTAATAAGTAGGCCGAAAGGATCGGTCCACATGCAAACGACAAGCTCAGTGTTCGATGATCTGGCCCGCTTGATGACCGGGGCCATGGGCATGGCGCAAGGCGCCCAGCTTGAGGCCAAGAGCTTCATGCGCGCCCATGCCGACCGTTTCGTCGCGGAAATGGACCTTATCAGCCGTGACGAGTTCGAAGTCGTGAAGCAGCAAGCCGCTGATGCCCGCGCCGAAGCCGATGCGCTGAAGGAACGAGTGGCCGCGCTCGAAGCGCTGCTCAAGGATCGTGCATAATTGGACCGCCGGCTTCCAGCCGGCAACTAGCCTCGAAGGCGAGCCGAACTCCATCGCCAATCTTCTGGTCGTTCAACAAGTTCAGCACGAACCGGATTGAGTTCGACGTATTGGATGACAGATGACAACTCGTCGTCATTGCGCATGAAGCGGTCGAAATACTCGCGATGCCACACCGGCCCGGCGCGCCTCAAAATCCGATTGATCTCGTTGGCGGTGAACGATTTCCAGCTGTGCACCACGCGCGCGAGCGGCCAGCCTTCGTGTTGGCGTACGACGATGTGCACGTGGTTCGACATGACACACCACGCGAGCACGCTGTAGCGCTCGCTATCGAAGAAGAGCAGGGCGTCTTGAACAAGGTCGGCAATCTGCGGATCGCTCATCAGGCGCTCGCCGAATTGCTTCTGGACGTCATCGCCGGTTCCGACCGTTCCGAAAACGATATGCTGGATGAGATCCGCGCCATCGCAGTGCGGCAGATATCCGCGCGAACGCCAGCCAGAGTGATCCATCGTCTTACAAAGCCGTCATGGCTGCCCGTTGGCAAGTCAATGCCGGCTGGAAGCCGGCGGTCCAAGATGAAGAGTGAGCGACGTTAAGTTTCGCGCAACACTCGTGGCGCTTCCTAGTCATACAGGGGCTCGATTCGTCGCGTCGGCTAAAGGCGCGCATCCAAGCGGAAGAGAACCAATTTCTGTCGCTCGCGGGGGAGCGGCGCAAGCGCTCGCGTAGAGGGGACGCTGATGGATCTCTGGCTCGACGACGAAAGTGAAACGCCTTCCGACCCGATGGACACGGTGGAAACCGTTATCGGCTCCG
>CAZNLX010000353.1:0-1763 GCA_964573925.1 uncultured Intrasporangiaceae bacterium | reverse complement strand
TCCGGCTGCCCTCGGCGATGGACAACCGACCTCTGAAGTGGGAGGAGTTCCTCGAGCGGATCGGCCAGACCGTCTACCTGTCGGCGACCCCGGGTGACTACGAGATGGCCAAGTCGCGGACGTTCGGGCCGCCGGTGGAGCAGATCATCCGCCCGACCGGCCTCATCGACCCGGAGATCGTCCTCAAACCGACCCGGGGGCAGATCGACGACCTCATCCACGAGATCCGGGAACGGGCCGCCCGCAACGAGCGAGTGCTCGTCACCACGTTGACCAAGAAGATGGCCGAGGACCTCACCGATTACCTGCTCGACAAGGGGATCCGGGTCCGCTACCTGCACTCCGAGGTCGACACCCTGCGCCGGGTCGAGCTGCTGCGCGAACTGCGCTTGGGTGACTACGACGTCCTCGTCGGGATCAACCTGCTCCGGGAGGGCCTGGACCTGCCGGAGGTGTCGCTGGTGTCGATCCTCGACGCCGACAAGGAGGGCTTCCTGCGCTCCACCCGCTCGCTCATCCAGACGATCGGGCGAGCCGCGCGGCACGTCAGCGGCCAGGTCCACATGTATGCCGACAAGCTCACTCCGTCGATGCAGGACGCCATCGACGAGACGAACCGGCGGCGGGCCAAGCAGGTGGCCTACAACACCGAGCGGGGCATCGACCCCCAGCCGTTGCGCAAGAAGATCGCCGACATCACCGACCTGCTGGGCCGGGAGAGCGCTGACACCGAGGAACTGCTCGGATCGGGCCGGTCCCGTTCGCGCGGCAAGGCATCGGGTATGCCGTCCGGCCGGGACCGCTCGGGGCGCGGCGCCGTGCTCGCGGACTCCGGTGTGGCCGGGGGAGGGTCCGGGGCGTTGCGCACCGAAGGGATGCCCACCTCCGAACTGGCCGGTCTCATCCAGGAGCTGACCGAGCAGATGCACACCGCCGCCGCGGAGTTGCACTTCGAGCTCGCCGCCCGGCTCCGCGACGAGGTGGCCGAGTTGAAGAAGGAACTGCGCCAGATGAGCGAGGCCTTGCGCTGACCATCGGATGGCCGGCGAGAGCAAGGTCACACCGCCGTCCGGAACACCTGGTTAGGTCACCCTAACCACGTCGGTAGCATTCGAACCATGACCGAGCCCAGGGCGTCGCTGCACGACTGGCCGCTGGGCACACCGGCGACCGTCGTGACCATCGGACACACACCCGCGGACGATGGGGACCCCGGCTTGGCGGCACAGTTGGCTCGGCTCGGCTTGAGATGTGGCATGACGCTCACCCCGCGGCTGCGCACACCCGGGCGAGGCTTGGTCGTCGAGGTCGGCGATGCCCGCCTGGCGCTGGACCGGAAGTCCACCCGGCAGCTCATCGTCCAGGCCACCCAGCTGCCCCGCGAGCCCCGGCAGGACCTTCGCGGGGCACCGGCAACGGCTACGCCGGGCCGCTGACCGGGAAGCGGAGGGCTGCTGACATGGATGCGGAGGTCTCGGCAGGATTCGGCCACCCGGCACCTGCCCCGTCCTGTCACGCCCCGACCCCCGCCGCCGCCCCCGCCGGCAGTCCGCTCGTCGCCCTCGTCGGGGCCCCCAACGTCGGGAAGTCCACCCTCTTCAACGCCCTCACCGGTTCCCGGATCACGATGGGCAACTGGCCCGGGACGACAGTCGACGTCAGCCGGGCGATGTGGCGCCCCGAGCGTCAGGCCATCGGCGCCGAAGCGGATCGCCTCGGCCGCGACGTTCGGGCTGAGATCCCCGGCAGGGCGGCATACGACC
>CAZNLX010000352.1:0-1766 GCA_964573925.1 uncultured Intrasporangiaceae bacterium | reverse complement strand
GCCAGGGCGAAGTTGAGGCGCTGCTGCTGACCACCGGAGAGCTGCCCGACCCGGTTGCCGCGCTTCTCCACGAGGTCGGCCCGGTCGAGGATGTCCTCGACGCCGAGCGCGTAGGGGTAGTAGTGCCGGACCAGGTCGACGGCTTCGGCGACGGTGAGGGTCTCCGGGGCGTGGCTCTCCTGGAGCATCGCCCCGACGCGGGCCCGGGTGGCCGCCGCGTTGGGGTCGGCACCGAAGATCCGGACCGACCCTTGAGTGGGGGTGCGCAGGCCCAGGAGCATCTCGATCGTCGTCGACTTGCCGGCGCCGTTGGGGCCGAGGATCGCGACGATGTCGCCCTCGTGGATGGTGAGGTCGAGGCCGTCGACGGCCAGGGTGTCGCCATAGCGCTTGGTCAGCCCGGTGGCCTCGATGACGGCCGGCCCCGCGTCGGGGCGGCTGGTGTGCGGTGCTGTGCTCATGTCATCGACGGTAAGTCGGCGGTCCGGGCCGGGGTCAGTGCCGGTCGTCATCACCTGCACCCATGACGACTGGCACGGGTGCCGGGCCCGGTCGTCCTCCTAGGCTCGACCCCATGGTGGAGAAGGCCGCCGAGCGGATGAGCATCGTCAGCGCCGTCCTGGCCTGGCTGTCCATCGGAGTCGTCGAGACGGTGGGCGAGCAGTTGCGGCCCGGCCCCCTCTGGTGGGCGATCTACCTGGCCTACGGGGCGGCATACCTGTTCGTCGTGCTCGTCCCCTTCGAGAAGGTGTCCGGGCGCCGTCAGGTGCTCGTCACCCTGTTGGCCGTCCTGCCGCTGGGGGTGGGGGTCATCCTCACCTCACGTTCGGTGGGTTTCACGGCGATTGCTCTCGTCATGACGGCGATCCTGCTCGGGCAGGTCATCCCGTGGCGCTGGGCCGTGGTCGGAATCCTCGTGCAGACGGCCGCGGTGCTCGTCGGGATCGCCGTGGCGGGTGGGCTGGAGACGCTGGGCTACGCGGTGTCGATGGCGGTGGCCTTCTTCGTCTTCCAACTCTTCGCCTTGCTCATGGTGCTCGCGATGCGCTCGGCGGACGCCGCCCGGATCGAGGCCGATCGATCGCGGGCCGAGACCGAGGCGGCCAATGCGGCGCTTCGGGCAGCGCAGGCGCAGCTCGCCGAGTCCAGCCGGACCCAGGAGCGGCTGCGGATCGCCCGGGATCTGCACGATGTCGTCGGACATCAACTCACCGCGCTGTCGGTCAACCTCCAGGTCGCCGCGCGCACCGCCACCGGTCCGAGCAAGGACGACATCGAGGTATGCCGTGTCGTCGCCTCCGAACTGCTCCGGGACGTGCGTGGGGTCGTCAGTCAGTTGCGGGAACGTCCCCTGTCCGGGCCGGAGTTCGCCGAGGAGTTGCGTCGGATCGGGGCGTCCGTGCCCACCCCGGTGGTGCACATCGACGTGGCCGATGACCTGCCGGCCCTGGACCCGGCAGGCGCCGACGTCGTGCGGCGGTGCGTCCAGGAGGTCGTCACCAACGCCGCCCGGCACAGCGGCGCTCAGTCGGTGTGGATCGCCGTCGAGGAACTCGGCGGCGTGGTCAGCGTGACCGCACGGGACGACGGCCGGGGCACCAGCGAGGGGGTGGTCGCCGGGCACGGGCTCACCGGGATGGTCGAGCGCTTCGATGCGTTCGGCGGATCGGTCGCCTGGTCGTCGCGCCCGGGCCACGGCTTCTCACTGCAGGCGTCCTTGCCCATCGACGCCCCCGGCCCCCGGACCGACGGGAGGTGACGGTTCG
>CAZNLX010000351.1:0-1768 GCA_964573925.1 uncultured Intrasporangiaceae bacterium | reverse complement strand
GATCCACGCGGACGGCTACTGGTTCGACGGGGTGCGGCCCTCGTGGGCGGCGGTCATGGCCGGTGGCCGGCCCGAGCTGCTCGCCGGGGTCACCTGCCCGGTGCTCGTCGTGCGCGGCCAGTTCGATCAACTCGGGTTGCACGCCCGCCGGTATGCCGCCGCCGCACCTCGCGCCCGGGTCCACACCGTGCGCGGCGCCAGCCACCTCATGCCGCTCACCCGCCCTTGGCAGACCTCGGCGATCATCGCCGCCTTCGCTCGCGAGGTCAGGCAGGGCTGACCTGGGACGACCCGGAGGCGACTCGGGGTCCGTTGGGGGGTGGCTCGGGGAGACGCCGGGTCGTGCGTCGTCGGCAGCGGCGAAACGCTGGAGGCATGGACACCCCCCTCGACAACACCGACGCGCACACCACCTCGCTGCCACGTCCTCACCCCGACCACCCCACCGCCGGCCTCACCGAGGAACCTGCCTCGTCAGCCTCGTCAGCCTCGTCAGCCTCGTCAGCGTCGTCCGGCCAGCCGGCTGACCGCGAGTCGCGCCCCCGCTCGGCACTCACCGCCTGGTGCGTCCGGCACCGATGGTGGGTCCTGGCCGTCGCGACCCTCGGCCTCATCGGCTCGGTCCTGCTGTTGTCGACCGGCATCGTCACCACCCCGCAGGAACAGCGACTCGTCGGCGAGTCCGCCCGAGCCCAGCAACTCGTCACCGCCTCCGACTTCGGGCAGCGGCCCACCGAGCGGGTCATCGCGACCGTCCGGTCCGGCAGCCTGACCCCGCAGCGGGCCCTGGCGCTGGGAGCCGAACTCGGGGCGGCATACCGGGGGGTTGCGGGAGTCGCCCGAGTCGGGGACCCCTTCCCAGGAGCGGACGGCCGCAGTGTCGTCATCCCCGTCGAACTCGCTGCCGCCCGCAGCGCACAAGACACGACCCAGCCGCAACCGGAGGAGGTCGTCGCCCCGTCGCTGGCCGTCACCGCGCGATTGCAGGGGAGCCACCCGGAGCTCACCATCGGCCAGGTCGGTCCCGGCTCGGTCACCAAGGAGGTCGACGAGAGCTTCGGCCGGGACTTCCAGCGGGCCGAGCTGTTCAGCCTGCCGATCACCCTGCTCGTCCTGCTCGTCGCGTTCGGGGCGGTCGTCGCCGCCGGAGTTCCCCTCATCCTCGGCATCGGCAGTGTCGCCGCGGCGCTCGGGCTGTCCGCTGCCGTGTCCCATCGCTGGGTGACCGTCGACCCCACCACCGAGAGCCTCGTGTTGCTCATCGGCCTGGCGGTCGGCGTCGACTACGCCCTGTTCGTCATGCGACGCGTCCGCGAGGAACGGGCCGCCGGCGCTGGCGTGCACGAGTCGATCATTGCCGCGGGTGCGACCGCCGGGCGCGCGGTCGTCGTCTCCGGCCTCACCGTCATGGTCGCCATGGGCGGGATGATCGTCGCCGGTGGGCTGTTCACCTCGATGGCCGTCGGCGCCCTGGTCGTCGTCGGTGTCGCGGTGCTCGCCTCCGCGACGGTCCTGCCGGCGATCCTTGCCGTTCTCGGCGACCGCGTCGATGCCCTGCGCCTGCCCGGCACTCGCCGCCGCCAGGCCCGGGCGGGCACGACCGAGTCCCTCTGGGGGCGCCTCGCCGGTCGAGTCGTCACCCGGCCGCTCGCCTGGGGCGCGGCCTCCGCAGCACTGCTCATCGGCCTGGCCCTCCCCGCGCTGGGGATGCGGACGGCCCTGACGGACATGGAGGGGCTGCCCCAGGACCTGGCCGTCGTCGCCGCCT
>CAZNLX010000350.1:0-1783 GCA_964573925.1 uncultured Intrasporangiaceae bacterium | reverse complement strand
ATGGCCACGGCCAGGGCGAGGGAGGACCGGAAGCTGCGGCCGAGGAGCTGCGCCGCGGCGTTCGGGACAATCATGAGCGCACTGATGAGCAGCAGCCCGACGATGCGCATCGACACGACGACGGTGACCGCCGTGAGCACGGCGAGGGCAAGGTTGAGGCCGACGACCGGCAGTCCGGCCGTCCGCGCGTACTCCTCGTCGCTGGCCACCGCGAACAGCCGCCACCGCAGCACGGCGACGACGAGCAGGATGACGAGGGTGAGGCTCGCGAAGACCCAGAGGTCGGCGCTGGTCACCGTCGTGATGGCCCCGAAGAGGTATGCCGTCAACCCCGCGGCCGTCCCCCGTGGGGACTTCGCCATGATGACGACGCTGGCGGCGATGCCGCCGTAGAAGATGATGGCGAGGGCGACATCGCCGTGCGCGCTTCCTGAACTGCGGATGAGCTCGACGATGACGGCCGCGACGATCGCGCCGATGAGTGCGGTCCACACGGGCGACTGTCCCGACCACACCCCGACGGCAACTCCGGCGAGGGCGACGTGGCCCATGCCGTCGCCGATGAGGGCCAGGCGCCGCTGGACGAGGAACACTCCGACCAGTGGTGCGGCGGCGCCGATGAGCAGCGCGGCGACCAACGCCCGCTGCATGAACTCGATCGACAGCATCTCGGTCACGACCGTGGGTCCCGGGCCGAGGTGGGTGGCTGCGCCAGGGGGCCGGCCGACGGAAGCACGGCCGAGCGCGGCGCGGCGTGGTCAGTGTCGTGGTGCCCGTCGTGATGGTGCCAGTCGTGGTCGTGGAGGACGTCCGCACCGTCGGCGAGGTAGGCCGCTCGGCTGCCGTCGAAGGCGACCCGACCGCGATCGATGACGATGACGCGGGTGATGAGGTCGGCGAAGGCGACGAGTTCGTGAGTGACGACGAGCAGGGTGAGGCCTTCGGCGACGAGCCGGGTCAGCACTTCGACGAGCCCGTGCTGGTTGGCGATGTCGACGCCGGCGGTCGGCTCGTCCATGACGAGGACGTCGGGCTCACCGGCCAGCGCTCGGGCGATGAGGACGCGCCGTTGTTGCCCGCCGGACAGGGCCCCGACGTCGACCTTCGCGCGGTCTGCGAGGCCGACCAGCTCGAGTGCCCGGGTGATGTGGCGACGATCGGTGGGCGTGCTGCGGCCCAGCCAGGATTGCCGGGACAGCCGTCCGGAGGACACGACCTCCTCGACGGTGGCCCGCACCGACGAGGCGAGGGTGTGTCGTTGGGGGACATAGCCCAGGCGGGGATGGTCCCGGAAGGCGGCACGCGGCATACCGAAGAGCTCGATGTCGCCGGCGAGCAGGTCGGTGAGTCCGAAGAGGCCCTTGGCGATGGTCGACTTGCCGGCACCGTTGGGTCCGAGGACGGCGATGACCTCGCCCGCGTGGATCGTCAGGTCGACATCGGTGACCACCGCCCGGTCCCCGTAACCGAAGGCGGCGTGCCTGACTTCGATGACGGGTGTCGTCACGAGCAACCCAATCCGGTGCGCAACGCGGCGAGATTGGCGAGCATGACCTCGCGATAGGTCGTGCCGGGGGAGTGCTCGGTGATTCCCTCGACCGGGTCGAGGACGGCCACCTTCGCTCCGGTCTCCTTGGCGACGGTCTGGGCGATGACGCGGATCTGGTCTTCCACGTGCAGGGACTGGGCGATCAGGCGGGGGGTCTCCAGGAGGGCCCGCACCAGGCGCTTCTCCTCGGCCTCATCGATCCTGCCCCTCGCGGCGGCGGCGGCCACGGCCAGG
>CAZNLX010000349.1:0-1783 GCA_964573925.1 uncultured Intrasporangiaceae bacterium | reverse complement strand
TTTTCACCGAGATCTCCCGGCAGCATGCCGTCGCTCGCATGCCCGTCGCCGGCAACACCCAGCCCTACGGCCTGCTGCACGGCGGTGCCTCGGTCGTCCTCGCCGAGGGCGTGGGGTCCTTCCTCGCCGTCGTCCTCGCCGGGCCGGGCCGGGCGGCGGTCGGGGTGGACATCAATGCCACCCACCACCGGCCGGCGACCTCCGGCTGGGTCACCGCGCTCGCCACTCCGATCGCCGTGGGCCGCACGACCGCCTCGATCGACATCGTCATCACCGACGACGAGGGCCGCCGCACCTGCACGTGTCGGTTCACCGCACAACTGCGGGACGCTCCGCCGCGCCGGGACGGTGCCTGACCGGCATACCTCTGGGTATGCCGCCCGCGCACCCGCGCGTGGTCAGGAGACGATCTGGCTCAGCAGTTTGACGAAGGTGTCCCGCTCGGCGGCGGAGAGCCCGGCCATGGCGTGCGCCTGGACCCGGCCCACGACCGGAGCGGCCCGTTCGAGCATGGCCAGGCCGGCCTCGGTCGGTGAGACGAGCCGGGTGCGCCGGTCGTCGGGGTCCGGCTGACGCTGGACCAGGCCGAGGGACTCCAGGTCGTCGACGAGGGCGACGACCGCGCTGGGGTCCAGGCCGAGCACCGCGCCGATCTGGCGCTGGGGAACTCCCCCGCCCTCGGCGGCGATCTTCACCGTGGCGTAGTGCCGGGCGCGGAATCCGAAGGGCTCCAGGGCCGCGTTGGCGGTCCGCAGGGCGTTGCCCGAGGCTCGGGCCAGGAGCACGACGACGTCCTGAGTGATGCTCGCGGGGGCGTCGGCGGTCATGAGGTCCATTGTGGCACGAGGGTCACATCCACAATGGTTGACTTCATCAATGATTGTCACTTATACATTCCTTGGGGGCGCGGCTCCGACACCGGGCCACGCCTGCCCCCACCGAAGCTGACTCACGAAGGAGCGAGCAATGGACCTGTCCGGCAAGGTCGCCATCGTCACGGGGAGCGGCAGGGGGCTCGGTCTGGCCTACGCCAAGGCGCTGGCCGCCGCGGGGGCCGCCGTCGTCGTCAACGACATCGACGCGGCCGTTGCGCAGGCCGCTGCCGACGAGATCACCGCGGCCGGCGGCAAGGCCGTCGCCGTGGCCGCCGCGGTCGGCTCCTCCGAGGCCGCCCAGGCGCTCGTCGACGCCGCCGTCGAACACTTCAGGCGACTGGACGTCCTCGTCGCCAACGCCGGCGTGCTGCGGGACAAGGTCGTCTGGAAGATGACCGACGAGGACTTCGACCTGGTCACCCAGGTCCACCTGCGCGGCACGTTCACCTGCGCTCGGGCCGCCATCGTCCGGATGAAGGAGCAGGGCGAGGGTGGTCGGCTCGTGCTCATCGGCTCGCCCGCGGGCCAGTACGGCAACTTCGGCCAGACCAACTATGCCGCCGCCAAGGCCGGCATCGTCACCTTCGCCAAGGTGTGGGCGATGGAGCTCTCCCGCGACAAGATCACCGCGAACGCGGTCGTCCCGGTGGCCGCCACCGCGATGACCGCGACGGTGCCCTTCCTCAAGCCCTATGTCGACGCGCTCGAGGCCGGCGAACCGATGCCCGAGTTCGCCCGCCGGGAGCTGGCCTTCGGCACCCCCGAGGATGTCGCCGGGCTCGTCGTCTTCCTCGCCTCGGACGCCTCGGCGGGCGTCAACGGGCAGGCGATCGGCATCGGCGGGGACCGCCTGTCGCTCTACTCCCACCCCGACCAGATCGTCAAGGAGTATGCCGCCGGCGGCTGGT
>CAZNLX010000348.1:0-1788 GCA_964573925.1 uncultured Intrasporangiaceae bacterium | reverse complement strand
CGTCGTCACCGGAGAGGTGGGCCATGACCCGCATCTCGATCTGGCTGTAGTCGGCGGACATGAGCGACTCGTAGCCCGCCCCGACGAGGAACATCTCGCGGATCCGCCGGCCCTCCTCGGTGCGGATGGGGACGTTCTGCAGGTTGGGGTCGGTCGAGGACAACCGCCCGGTCGCCGCCACCGTCTGCAGGTACGTCGTGTGGATCCGACCGTCATCATCGACCGACTTGAGCAGCCCCTCGACGGTCACCCGCAGCTTGGCCGCGTCACGATGGCGCAGCAGCGCCTCCAGGAAGGGATGCTCGGCCTTGGCAAAGAGCTCGGTGAGGGCCTCGGCATCGGTCGTGTAACCGGTCTTGGTCCGCTTGGTCTTGGGCAGCCCGAGCTGGTCGAAGAGGACCTCTTGAAGCTGCTTGGGGCTGCCGAGGTTGACGTCCCGCCGGCCGATCGCCTCCCATGCATCGTCCTGGGCCTCACGGACTTTGGCCGCGAAGTCGGCCTCCAGGTCGCGCAGGGCGTCGGTGTCGACAGCGATCCCGACGCGCTCCATCCCGGCGAGCACCCCCACCAGTGGCAGCTCGACATCGCGCAGCAGCGCCGCGCCGCCGGTGCGCTCCAGCTCGGCGTCGAGGGCGTCGGCGAGGTCGACGACGGCTCGCGCGGTCACCATGGCGTCGGTGGCCTCCGAGTCGCCGTCGCCGAAGTCGAGCATGCCCTGGCCGGTGTCGGTCGTGTCGTCGCGCAGCTCGCGGCGCAGCAGCCGCACGGCGAGGTCGGCCAGGTCGTAGTCGCGCTGGTCGGGCTTGACGAGGTAGGCCGCGAGCGCGGTGTCGCTCGTCACCCCCGCGAGGCTCAGCCCGCGGGCCGCCAGCGCCTGCCCCGGCCCCTTGCCGTCGTGGATCGCCTTGGGCCGGGTGGGATCGGCGAGCCAGTCGCCGAGGGCACGGTCGCCCTGCTCGTCGAGCCCAGCCAGATCGAGGTATGCCGCCGCGCCGGCTCCCGTGGCCAGCGCGAGCCCGCGGGCGTCGCCAGTCCCCCGGCCCCAGTGACCGAGGACATGTAGGCCGGTGCGCACCCCTGCCGGGGCGTGCCGAGCCAGCCAACTCGCCACCTCGGCCGAGGTCAGCACCTGCCCGTCGATGTCGAACCCCGACTCGGCTTCGGGCTCGGGTGCCTCGAAGGTCGCGAACAGCCGCTCGCGCAGCACCCGGAACTCCAGGGCGTCGAAGACCTCGTGGACCTGTTCGCGGTCCCATGACCGGCGCACGAGGTCGGTGGGTGTCACCCCGACCGGCAGGTCGTGGACAAGTTGGTTGAGCCGACGGTTGCGCAGCACAGCGTCGAGGTGCTCGCGCAAGGACTCCCCCGCCTTGCCACCGATCTCGTCGATGTGGGCGACGATCCCGTCGAGACCGGCATACGTCGAGATCCACTTGGCCGCGGTCTTGGGGCCGACACCGGGGACGCCGGCGAGGTTGTCCGACGTCTCACCGACGAGCGCGGCGAGGTCGCTGTAGCGCTGCGGGGGCACGCCGTATTTGTCGAGGACAGCTTGGGGCGTCATCCGCCAGAGCTCGGACACGCCGCGCACCGGATAGAGCAGGGTGACGTGGTCAGTGACGAGCTGGAAGCAGTCACGGTCGCCGGAGCAGATGAGCACGTCCATGCCGTCGGCCGTGGCCATCGTGGTCAGTGTGGCGATGACGTCGTCGGCCTCATAGCCCTCGACCTGCACGAACGGGATCCGCAGGGCACCGAGGATCTCCTGGACGAGGGAGATCTGCCCCT
>CAZNLX010000347.1:0-1789 GCA_964573925.1 uncultured Intrasporangiaceae bacterium | reverse complement strand
TTCTACAAGCCCGACCTGCACATCTGTCTCGTCGCCCCGCTGCATAGACGACGCACCCGGCGTCGATGTGCGGCTCGTATTCCTCGCGTTCCTCGATCGTGCAGTGGTGCCGGTCGAGATCGGCGTAGTCGGCGAAGCGTTGCACGGCCTGGGCGGCGAGATCGCCGTAGGGCATCGGGTGGCGGACGGCGACGACGTGAAGGTCCCTCTCCCGCAACAGTTTCGCCAGGTAGCGGGTGGTCTGGCTCTTGCCCACGCCGGTGCGGACCGCGGTGACGGCGACGACCGGCTTGGTCGAGGTGAGCATGGTGTGCCGGCCGCTGAGCATGGTGAAGTCGGCGCCGGCGGCCAGGCATTGCGAGGCCAGGTGCATCACCCGGTCGTGCGGCACGTCGGAGTAGGCGAAGACCGCCAGGTCGATGCCCTCACGCTCGATGAGCTCGACGATCTCCGCCTCGGGGACGATCGGGATCCCGTCCGGGTAGAGCGGTCCCGCCAACTCCGCCGGGTAGCTCCGGTCGTCGATGTCGGGGATCTGGGTCGCGGTGAAGGCCACCACCCGATAGGCCGGGTCGTCCCGGAACACGACGTTGACGTTGTGGAAGTCCCGGCCTGCGGCGCCGAGGACGACGACCGTGCGAGGGCTGCTCATGCTGCACTCCAAGGCTGGGTCGACCACCGACGCCGGGATGCCCTCATGGCGTCCCGACCGTGGGACCCGCCGATTCCACTGTGGCCGAGGTGCCCCGGTGAGGACGAGGGACTTTCGGCCCACCAGGGGAGGGCACGTGACGGCCTGACCCGTTCCGGCCGTGGTGACTGCGGTTCAGGTGGTCGGGGGGTGGGGCTCGTGCTCGCCGGCGGCGTGCTCGCCAGCCTCGTGCCGGCCGTGACCAGAGCGCCCGGCGAGTTCGGCAGCGACGGTATGCCGCGCCGCGCGGCTGATCTCGAGTTCGGCGCCCAGAGCGAGCACTCGGGCCCGGGTGAGCGGATAGCGGCGGGCGAGGAACCAGGCCGACCCCATGAGGACGAGCACCGTGACGAGCATCGTCAGCCGGATCCCCCACAGCGCGCTGTCCGGCTGGGCCAGCCGAGCCTCACCGTGCCGGGCGTGCTGATAGCCGGTGAACTCCAGCACCCAGCCGACGGCGAAGGTCGCCAGGGCCGAGGCGAGGGTCCGGACCAGGACCATGACCCCGCTGAACGATCCGGCGTTGCGGGCACCCTGAGCCAGCTCGCCGTCGTCGACGACGTCGGGGAACATGACCCAGATCATCACCTGGGCGGCCGCAAGACCGACGGCGAAGATCCCGGCGAGCAGGTAGACCGGCCAGACCGCGATCCCGCTGGGGTAGAAGGCGATTCCAATCATCGCGAGGATCGACAGCGGGATCCCGGTGTAGTAGATGACGTTCTTGTCGACTCGCTCGACCAGGCGCAGCAGCACCGGGAGCATGACCATCGTGACGACCGCGAAGATCCCGGCGAAGAGCACCGTGCGGACTCCGGGGACGGCATACAGGGCGTAGTAGAGGATGACCGCGGTAACGATGTCAATCGTGATCGACGGGCAGAGGTACATCGCGGTAAGCCGGCGGAACGAGGCGATCCGGAACGGCGAAACGACCACAGCGAGGTTGAAGGCGTCGGGGTGCTCGGCGACCGGGGCGCGCTCGTGGGTGAACCGCGCGACGAGCAGCAGCGGCACGGCGAAGAAGGTGCCGAAGCCGACGAAGAGCGAGACATAGAGCGCCGTCATCGACAGCGAGCCCTCGGTGAAGGCATTGAC
>CAZNLX010000346.1:0-1789 GCA_964573925.1 uncultured Intrasporangiaceae bacterium | reverse complement strand
TGGCCGTGACGATGAGGTCCATCTCGGCGAGGGCATCGCCGGGGCGGGCCGCCGCATGGAGGACAGCGCGCGGGTTCTCCCGCTCGATCTCCTCCTTGATGGCCAGGAGTTTGGCCGTCTCGGGCGAAACCAGCCACAACTCGTCGGTGACGAGGGCCAGCAACCGGGCGCAGACCGACCCGATCGCGCCGGTCGCCCCGACGACCATCGCCTTGCCATGGATGATCCCGTGCTCGTCGATCGGGGCGACATCGAGCTTGCGCAAGGCGGCATGAGCGGCCCACAGCGCTCCGGAGGCGCTGTAACTGTTGCCGGTCGTCACCGGCAGGGGGGCACGCTTGGCGACCGTCACGCCGGCGTCACCGACGACCTTGGTGAAGGCCCCCAGCCCCATGACCTGGGCTCCGAGCTTGCGAGCGAGATCGGCCGCTTCGAGCAGCCGTGAGTAGGTGAACTCCGGGCTGTGCGCGAGCATCTCCTTGGGGGTGCCACCGACCGAGATGAGCCAACCTTCGGCCTCGGCGCCAGTCGGCGAAGAGATGCCGGTGACATGGCTGTAGATGAACGGGGGGATGTAGGCCATGGCCTTCTCGACGACGTCGCTCATGCCCGGGATGCGGTTGATTGCCCCGAGCGCCTCGACGTTGTTGAAGTACTGAGTGCTCAACGGGTGGATGACGAAGGCGAACCGGCTCTTGCGCTTGTCGCCGTTCGGACGCAGCAGCCGTGGCTCCAGCCCCGCCGTCTCGATGAGCTCAAGCAGGTCGTCGGTCGTGAGATCGCGCTCTTCGGTGTGCATCGCCGCCGCCATCGCTTCGAGCATCGCGGTGACGACCATGAACCGGAACGGGCGCGGGGTGGCGTCGATGACGAGATCGACACCCCGGGCCGCGAACTCCGCCAGCCGCCCGTCCGAGACCGCGTTGGTGACGACGGCCTTGCCGGCCAGATCCTCCAGACCGAACCGGATGAGTTCGGCGTAGCTGCCGACCATGACGTCGGCGTCCCGGGCCGCCCGGTGGGCCAACTGGTCGCTCACCCATTCGATCGGACCGTGGGTGTGCTCCTTGAAGATCGACGGGGTGAGCCGCCAGGACCACATCCCCACCTCGGCGGCCTTGGCCACGACCGGGTTGGTGTTGAGGGCCACCGGGACGTCGGTGCGCAGGGCGGGGTCGACGAAGTCGATGTTCGCGGTGAACTCCCGCATGACCCGGATGGTCCGCTCGTAGTTCTTCCCGCTGAGCACGACCGTTCGCGCGTTGTTGAAGTAGCCCGGCATCTCAGCCTGCACCCGCCGGATCGCCCACTCCTGCAAGACGTCGGCGAGCATCGAGCCGTCCCGGACCGGGACCCGAGCCGTCGTCTCCAGGACCCTGCGAACCTCGTGGATGTCGCCCTTGAAGACGCCGGTGGCCTGGGCTTCTCGAACCCCGGTCACGGCGATGGCGTTGGCCTTGAGCGACCATTGCCAGACCAACTTCTCGGCGGCTTCGATGTCACCGTTGGTCCCGATGCGCAGGAGGCGGAAGTCGCGCCCGGCGAAGGTCACCTTCTCGTCGTAGTCCCATTCGGGGCCCTGGAGGGTGATGTTGACGACGACGAGGCGTTTGCGCGGCATACCGGTGACTCCTATGACTTGGACGCGCGGCGACGGGCGGGGGTGGGCGTGGGGCTCGGGTTCTCGGCGTGGTCGGCCGCCGCGATGAGCCGGTCGACATGGCTGCGGATGAGGGTCGTGATGCGATCCGGATCGGGCACCATCCGCGTGTCGGACGATACGCCGACT
>CAZNLX010000345.1:0-1795 GCA_964573925.1 uncultured Intrasporangiaceae bacterium | reverse complement strand
CCGTGCCGGTGAGCAGCAGCGGCTTGGCGTAGAGGTAGCCGCCGACGAGGGCGACCAACACGAGAGCCAGCAAGGATCCCAACACCCGGAGCACGATCCGGCGGCGACGCGAACGCATGGACGGACGGTACCGCCCGCAGGCTCCTCGCACGTCGCTCCTCGCGCGGGTGCCCCGGCGAGCCTCACCGGTATGCCGCTCTCGCGCAAATCTCGGCCCAGGGCGCTCGTGGTGCGACCGCCCTCGCGGCCGTGGACTCAGCGGGGGTCGAGATCGATGATCCGTGCCAAGGTCGTCCAGGTCGCCGTCGATGCGGCCACCGCTGCTTCGGCGTCACCGGCCTCCATCGCGGCAATGAGGCGCTCGTGCAATGCCACGGAACGACGGCCCGACAACGACCCGAACCGAAGCCGCTCGGCGCGCCGCAGCACCGGGGTGAACTGGTCGAGCACCGCGCCGAGGGCGGCGTTGGCCGCCACCGTGACCGGGACCCCATGGAGCTGATCGTCGGCCTCGATGGCCGCTTCCGCGTCACCGGAAGCGACGGCCACCTCGAACTGCTGGTTGGCCCGCCGCATCATCTCGATGTCGGCCGGGCGGACGAACGGGGTAGCGGTCCGCACCGCCAGTTCGTGCATCGCGGCCACGACCTCCTGGGCGTCGCGGACGGTGCGCGGTTCCACGGCGGCCACCACGGTGGACCGCCCTGGAGTGGTGACGACCAGGCCGGTGCGGGCCAAGCGCAGGAGAGCCTCGCGAACGGGAGTCCGGCTCACCCCGAGCCAGGCGGCCAACTCTGCGTCCCTCAGTTGCTCGCCCGGTTCGAAGGTCCCCGCGACGATCGCGTCGCACAGCCTCGCGTAGACCTCGTCGCGCAGGAGGCCCCGAGGGGTGGGTCGTCGGCCCGCAGGAATGGGCATGGTCTCCATTCAACACGAATCGGACTGTCCAGGACGGGGTTCGGTGGACTTCCGCACGAGGCCCCTCCTCCGTAGTCCATATGCGATATATGGCACGCGTGAGGCATGCCTTCAGGGTGCGGACAGCGGCAGGGAGACCGTGAAGGTGGCTCCCTGCCCGGGCCCCGCCGAGGCCGCCGTCAGGTCGCCGCCGTGCGCTCGCACGATGCTGCGGGCGATGGTCAGCCCGATGCCCGAACCGCTCTCGTTCTCGGAGGCTCGACGCCCCGGGACCCGATAGAACCGCTCGAACACCCGGTCCAGATCCTCTGTGGCCAACCCCTCGCCGGTGTCGCTGACCGTGAGCACGGCCGCGCCACCCGTCGTCGCCGTCGTCCCCGGCGGGGCACCGGCCGCCCCACCCGCCCCGGCTGCCCCGACCGCCCGGGTCGCTGCGGTCGCCGCTGCACCGCAGGCCACCGTCACTCGCCCTCCGCCCGCGGTTGCCCGGACCGCATTGCCGACGAGATTGGTGACGACCTGGCCGATTCGCTCCGGGTCCACCCGGACCGGCACCGGCACCGGTCCGCAATCGATCACGAGCTCCAGCCCGGCGTCCAGCGCCTGGGCCCGCAGCCGCTCGGCGGCTCGCCCGACGATCTCCCGCAGGTCGGCCTCGACCGGGACCAGGGACAGCCGGCCCTCGTCGGAGCGCGACAGCGCCGACAGATCGTCGGAGAGCCGCCGCAGTCGACGGGTCTCGTCGCTGAGCACCGAGAGAGTCTCGGGCGTCGTGGGCAACACTCCGTCGATCATCGCCTCGACGGTCCCGTCGATGACGGTGAGCGGGGTCCGCATCTCGTGGGCCACCTCGCCGAGCAACCGGACGCGCCGATTC
>CAZNLX010000344.1:0-1795 GCA_964573925.1 uncultured Intrasporangiaceae bacterium | reverse complement strand
CGCCTCGGCCAGTGGGAAGGCCGCCCGGCGGAACTCGAGCACCTCACGCTTGAGCCGATAGATGGCACTCGAATCCAGGTCGGTGTGCTCGCCGAAGACCTGGTGCTCGATCTCGGTGAGGTCCTCGGCGATATAACGGTCGATGACCTCGTAGTTGTCCACGACGCTGTCCATGACGGCGTGCAGGACGGCCAGCGGGCCCAGGCGCAACTGGGCCGGGTCGGACTCGAGCCGGCGGCGGACGTGGTCAAGCGGGTTGGCCTCGCCGCGACGGACCGTCACCACGAAGCGGTCACCGACGAAGACCATCACCTCGCCGGTCTCGATGTCCGAGGTCCGTTCGACGTATCGCAGCGTCTTGAGCACCGCCAGCAGGCTGCCTTCGTAGGCGTCGATCTTGGCGCGCTGGTTCCCGGTGACGGCGTCCTCGACGGCGAGCGGGTGCAAACCGAGCTCGTCGTTGACCAGCTCGAACTCCTCGTCGGTCGGGTCCTTGAGACCGATCCACAGGAAGCCCGACGCGCTCGCCCGGAGCGCAGCCAATTCGTCGCTGAGATCCGCCACCGCAAGGCGAATCCCGTCGACATACATGGCTTGGTCAACGATCACCCGCCCAATCTGCCACAGCGGACACTCGGTGGAGACCAGGACATGCCGATACGGTGACGGCGTGCCAACCGTGCTGCTCGTCCGCCATGGACGCACCACCGCCAACGCCTCCGGGATCCTTGCGGGTTGGCTTTCCGGCGTGGACCTCGACGACATCGGGGTGGCGCAGGCCGACGCCCTGGGTCAACGGCTGGCCGTCGCCGAGGTACGGCCGGTGCGGGTGGTCAGTTCGCCACTGCCGCGCTGTCTGCAGACCGCTCACCGGGTCCTTGACGGGGCGCTGGGTCCGGGAGCAGGCGGCATACCGGTGGAGGTCGACGAGCGGCTGGGGGAGTGCCGCTACGGGGCCTGGACCGGGCGGCCGTTGTCCGAGCTCGCCCAGGAACCGCTCTGGCGGGTCGTTCAGGACCATCCGTCGGCGGCCACCTTCCCCGATGGGCAGGGTGAGACGGCCGGTATGCCGGGTGAGTCGATGGCGGCCATGTCGGCCCGGGCGGTGGCCGCGATCCGGGAGATCGACGCGGCCGTCGCCGGCACCTCCGGCCCGGACGCGGTGTGGATCGCCGTGTCCCACGGGGACGTCATCAAGGCCGTCCTGGCCGAGGCGGCAGGCACCCACCTGGATCACTTCCAACGGATCGTCGTCGACCCGGCCTCGGTGTCGATCGTCCGATACACGACCGGGCGGCCGTTCGTGGTCCGGACCAACGACGTCGGCGGTTCACTCGCCGGTCTGGTCCCGCCGGCCGCGACCGCCGCGAGCGGGGACGCAGCCGTCGGCGGAGGAGCCGGCAGTTAGGGTGGCCGACATGTCGGTCTTCGAGTTCGACCCGCCGGAGCGTTTCGTCGCCGGCACCGTCGGTCCGCCCGGGCAACGGACCTTCTTCCTCCAGGCTCGCACCGGACGGCGTTTGGTCAGCGTCTCGTGCGAGAAGGAGCAGGTGAGCATCCTCGCCGACCGGCTGCTCGACGTCCTGGACGAACGGGGCGGTGCGGCCGGCAGCGACGCCGCGGCGGCGGCATACGGGGACGACGGGCCGTTGGAGACTCCGATCGAGGACGAGTTCCGGGTGACCACGCTGTCCTTGGGCTGGGACCCGGACCGTTCGGTGGTGCTCATCGAGGCGCAGCAGAACGCCGACCCAGCCGACGGCGCCGAGCCCATCGCCGACGGCGAGGAGGATGA
>CAZNLX010000343.1:0-1796 GCA_964573925.1 uncultured Intrasporangiaceae bacterium | reverse complement strand
CTTCGGTCAGGATATCGGTGCCGGCCTGGATGTAGCCGCGCCCGCCGATCTGCGGGAGTTGGGCGGCGTCCGGTTTCTTGAGCAGTTCCTTGGAGTCCTCGGGCGTCTCCACCCGCAGACACAGGCGGAACTTCATGTTGGCCCGCATCTGGTCCGAGACCACGCCCGTTGGGCGCTGGGTGGCCAGAATCAGGCTCACCCCGAACGAGCGCCCGAGCCGGGTGATTGACTCGAACTTCACCCGGTAATCGGGGTTCTGGGTGATCATCTCGGCGAACTCGTCGACGATGACAAACAGGTGCGGGAAGGTCTCGGGGAAGGGCGAATCCGCCTTGCGGGTGGGCAGGACCTTCTTGCGATAGTCGACCAGATCGGGCACGCCGGCCTTGGCCAGGATGTCCGAGCGCCGGTTCATCTCGGCGTTGATGGCGGTAAAGATGCGCTCGACGGCGTTGCCCTGCAGGTTGGTGGCGATGTCGACGCAGTGGGGGAGCATCCGGAAAGGCTCGACCGTTGGGCCGCCCTTGTAGTCGACCAGCACGAAGTTGACGATGCGCGGGTCATAGCGGATCGCCATGGCGGCGATCAGGGTCTGCAGCATTTCGGATTTGCCGGAACCGGTCGTGCCGGCGCCCATGCCGTGCACACCGTCGGCCTGAGCCTGGAAGACCAGGGTCCGGATGTCCTTGCTGCTGATCAGGCCGATCGGCGCGCGCAGCCATTCCTGGTTCTTGGTCTCCATGCTGCGCTTCCACTTCTCGGCGATGTCCAGGTCCTTGAGCTGGGTGACCGGTTTGGCGTCCAGCAGGGTGTACATGTCGAGCAGGGTCAGCGCGCGCGGCAGTTCGGCCGCCGGGCGCTTGCCGCCCATGGCGAACCAGACCTTCTCCATGCGCTGGGCGATGCCCTGGAACTCGTCGACGCTGTCGGCCTGGGTGGCCGCATCAGGCTGGCCGGGCATGCCGATTTGGATCTCCATCGGGAGCGGCTTGTCCTTGACCGAGATGCCGACCATCCCGCGCCCGGGCACGTTGTCAAACGGGCGACCTCTTACACCGATGACGTCGCTGACCATTGACGGGTCGGTCATGGTCAGGGCGAAGCGCTGCGAGATCAGGTTGTAGAGCTTGCCGCTCAGGTCGCCCATCGTGGTGGCGGTGATGACGAAGTGGATGCCGAACTGCCGGCCATCCCGGACGAGGGCCATCAGATCGGGGATCATGTCCTCGTAGCTTTCCTTGAACTCGGCGAAGTTATCGATGACGACGATGATCTCGGCGAAGAGCTGCTTGGGGTTCTTCTCGTTGTAGTCGTTGAGGTTGGCGTATTTGGACAGCTTCTCCTGGCGCTCGTTGATGAAGTTGCGCAGCATGCGCATGAGCTGGCCTACCCGGGCAACCTCGGAGGCGTCAATCGACGCGCCGAGGTGGGGGAGGGCGGTCACGGCTTTCATCCCGCCGCGCCCGAAGTCCAGGGCGTACATGTTCAATTCGGCTGGCGAGCGCTGGGTGGCGAAGGCGGTCAGCAGGCTCTTGATGAAGGTGGTCTTGCCGCGGCCCGCGCCGCCAAACAAAGCGACCGGGCCGTTGGCCATGTCGATCGAAAGCAGGCGCTGCTCGGCGTTGAACGGGTTGTCGACCAATCCGATGTCGGCCCGCAGCGGGCGCGGGTTCTTCCAGTCGACGGCCGGCCACAACGCTTTCTCTTCGGTGTTGTTCAGCCAGGCGTCGATGTCGGGGTTGATGACCACGGTCCGATCCGGCCCGATCACCCGGTCGCTGTTAAGGTAGCGCGCG
>CAZNLX010000342.1:0-1802 GCA_964573925.1 uncultured Intrasporangiaceae bacterium | reverse complement strand
GGTCCCACTCGCCGACGTATTGCACCGCCTCGCCGCCGGTGCCGAGCTTGAAGCGGATCAGTCCGAGGTGGGGGTCGTCCTCGCCGACGGTGTCGGTGATGCCGCGCAGGTCGTAGACGGTGGCGCCGGCCGCGAGGGCGTCGCGCATCATCCGCCACTGGATCGCGGTCGAGCCCTGCACCTCACGTTTGGCGGCGGTGGAGGCACCGTAGGAGTACCAGGCGTGTTCGCCCACCCGGATCCAGATGGTCGCGGCGACGAGATCGCCCTCGTGGTGGGCCAGGTAGAGCCGAATGTGTTGCGGGCCGGTGTCGTTGCCGCCGAGTTCGGCGAACATCCGCTGGAAGTAGGACAACGGCCGCGGCGTGAAGCGGTCGCGGGCTGCGGTCTCGACGTAGACGCGGTGGAAGTCGGCGAGGTCGGCAGCGCTGCCCAGAGTGACCGTGACGCCGAGCTTCTCGGTCTTCTTGATGTTGCGGCGCCAGAGCTGGTTCATTCCCGCGAGCAGGTCGGCTTCGGTCCGACCGGCCAGGGGGACCTGGAAGACGTATTGCGGCTGTCCGGCGCTGAATCCGGCGTCCGAGGCCAACTGTCGGTAGCCCCAGGCGGACAGGGCATCGGCGAGGGCGAGGCCCGGCGCACTGGTCTCGTCGGCGGGCAGGTCCCGCAGTGAAGTCACGGCCGGGTCGGCGATGGCGGCCTTGATCGTCTCGGCGTGCCAGCGGCGGCATACGACGGGTGGGCCGATCCGGACGGCGAAGGCGCCCGCGTCCTTGAGGTAGCCGCGCAGGGCCCCGAGGGCCGCCTCGACCCGGCCGAGGTCGGACCAGTCCAGGACCGGCCCCTCGGGGAGATAGGCGAGGTAGCGCTTGACCTTGGGGATCTGGCGATAGAGGACCAGGGCCACGCCGACGAGCCGATCCGGGGCGGCCGGGTCGAACCAGCCGACGCTTTCGGCCCGCCAATCGGACTTGAGGCGCCCCCAGGCCGGGGTCTGCAGGAAGCTCGCGGCGGGGAGTGTCGCGAGGTAGTCGGCGTGCTCGGCGGCGCTGATCGCGCGGACACCGACCTGGGCTGTCACGGTCGTTGACACTACCAGCGGGGGTGGGGTTGTCACCCCCAGCCACAGGGGGCCGGGACGCCTCGGTCATCCCGTCCTGGTCCAGGTGCCGCAGCCGGACGAGGTGAATCGCTGGCCCGCCTTGAGCGTGACCTCGGGGCGGCCGCCGGCAGCGTTGCCGCTGTCGATCACATCGGAGCCGTTGGTGCCCGTCGTGCGGATCGTCCAGGAACACTTCGTCATCGTGTCGGCGGTCCGATAGACCCCTGGGGCGAGGTCGGTCCCGACGAGATGGACGCCGTCGCCCACCGCAGCGCGTGGTGCCGATGGGGTCACCGTCTGTGTGACGGTGACCGTGACCGGCTTGGGCGGCGACGCGACGATGGGAGTCGGCGTGGGCTTGCCCGCCGCACCAGCGGCCGCCCCGAGCACGAGCCCGAGCAGCCCGGTCCCGAGCGGAAGCGCCCACCGGCGGACCCGGCCGGTCCGCCTCGGAGACTGCGCGGCCACAACCGCGGAAGTCACCGCATCCGCGCCGACGCTCGGCTGGTCACCCGTGGGCATCGACATCGCGCGTTGTCTCCTCCTCAGTTCGGTCGCCCGGTCCCGGCAGCCCGATCACCGCCACCCTGGGCACACCGTAGGGCACACTTGATCCGCAGCCCACACGAAAACTGTTGCTGGAGTGGAGCCGACGGGGGGACTCGAACCCCCAACCCCCTGTTTACAAGACAGGTGCGCT
>CAZNLX010000341.1:0-1805 GCA_964573925.1 uncultured Intrasporangiaceae bacterium | reverse complement strand
TTGGAGTTCGCCCACCACGCGATGGCTCACGCCAAGCAGTCGCCGACCTACCCATCGACGCTCATGTCGGACGTCGCGACCGTGGCCGGGCCCACCGTCACGCAGTTGCTCACCCAGGCAGCGGCGGTCGTCCGGCTCGCCGACCGGATCCACCTGCCGTTCAACCTCATGGTGTCCAACGTCCCGGCCCCCGCGCGCGAGTTCATCGTCGGGCGCGGCGCCCGAGTCACCGGGACCTTCCCGTTCCCGCCGCTGTCGGACGGCATGGGTCTGTCGGTCTGCGCGCAGGGCTATCCGGGAGCCCTGGACGTCGGGATCGGATCCTGCCCGGACCTGCTCGCGGACCCCTGGCACCTGCGCGACCTCTTCGTCCAGGCCCACGAGGACCTCACCGCCCTGGCCTGAGGCACCCGAGCTCGCGGCATACCCCAGCGGTATGCCGCCTGCGGGCTCAGTGCGAGGCCAGCCGCCCCTGAGCGGCCCGCAGCCGAGCGACCCGCCGCCGGGCCAACACCTGGTCGAGCGCGAACCGGGACTCCGGGGCATCGCCGACGAGCCGGCGCTGCAGGGCCGAAGTGAGCGTGACCCGCCGGACGGTGACCGGGCCGAAACCCAAGCGTGCGAAGAACCGGTTGGAGTCACGGATCGCCGACGGGACCGTGCAGGCGACCTGCTCGGCACCGTGCCGGTCGGCGAAGGCTGCCACGGTTGTGAGCAAGGCCCGTGCGACACCCTGGCGGCGCGCGTCCTTGACGACGTACAACTGCTCGATCGACACACAGGCGGACTCGCTGAAGGGGTCCAGCGAGCAGTCGCTCAGCACGGCATACCCGACGGCTGTCCCGTCGACGAAGGCGGCGAAGGCGATGGTTTCCGGCCGCAGCAGGGCTGCCCGGACCTGGTCGATCCCGACCCGCCGCAGGCCGACCTCCGACTGGGCGCGCTCATCGCGCTGCTGGGTCCACATCTGGCAGACGGCATCCACCGATCGTTCATCGACCCGCCGGACCTGTGCCTGGGGACCCGCCACCGCTGTCCTCCCTTGTCACACGCCGCGTCCTGCTTTCGGCGTTGTCTGGCCCCTGCCGCTGCGGGGCCTACGCGGTCCCGTTGACCTCCGACTCTAGTCCTCCGAACGGCCCGCCCGGAACCCCGCCGGCCGCCCGGACGACAGGTTCTCGGGCGGCCTCATAGGGTGGGCCCGTGAACGTCGGTTTCCCTGGGCTGGGCACGGTCATCAACGTCGTCACGGTCGTCATCGGCGCCCTGCTGGGCATGTGGGTGGGGCATCGGCTGCCGGAGCGGACGCGTTCGGTCGTCACCGACTGTCTGGGCCTGACGACGATGCTCGTCGCCGGGTTGTCGGCCGTCTCGGTGACCGATGCCTCGCTGCGCGCCGCCGTCGGCCCCGGAGTGCCCGTCCTCGTCGTATTGGGATCGCTGCTCATCGGGTCGATCACCGGATCGGTTCTGCGGATCGAGGAGCGACTGGCCGGGCTCGCCGGGGTGCTCCACGAACACACCGCCCGCCGCCGAGCCCAGGCGGTCGCGGACTGCGCGACGGCGGACCGGGAGGACGGGTATGCCGCGCGCGAACGCTTCATCGAAGGATGGCTGAGTGCCTCGCTGCTCTTCTGTGTCGGACCCTTGACGATCTTGGGCAGCCTGTCGGACGGACTGGGCCGCGGCATCGATCAGCTCACCCTCAAGGCGGTGCTCGACGGTTTCGCGGCCCTGGCCTTCGCGTCGTCGTTCGGTGTCGGCGTCCTGCTCTCGGCGGTGTCCGTCGGTGTCGTCCAGGGCAG
>CAZNLX010000340.1:0-1806 GCA_964573925.1 uncultured Intrasporangiaceae bacterium | reverse complement strand
ACCCCTGGGCCGGCGGCGGGTAGGCAGCCGGTGGGTACGCGGCCGGCGGCGGGTATGCCGCTGGCGGCGGGTAACCCGCCGGGGCCCCGTAGGCCTGCTGCGGCGGGGCGTACCCGGGAGCGCCCGGAGGCGCGGCGGGGGGCTGCGGCGCTCCCCAGCCGGACGCGGCCAGCTCGGCCCGGGCCCGCATCTCGTCGGTGTGCAGGTCGGCGCGGCCCTTGCGCCGGCCGAGGACCCACCAGAGCACCGCGAGGATCGCGAGAACGATGACTGCGAGAACCAGCCACAGAACGATGTTCTTCATGGTTCCACCTTCGGTCAGGACAGGGGACGGGTGGCCGACCCCCCCAGAGGGCAACATACCGGTCTCGCTCGGCCATTGCCCGGTGCAGACCCCCAGAACGCCGGACGTCTCACCCCTGGGACGGCAGGCGTCACCGACGGTGATCAAACCAGGTGCTGGTGCGGGTCAGTGACCGAGCAGGCCCAGGCGAGCGGCGGACATCTCCCGCATTTCCACCTTGCGGACCTTGCCGGTGACCGTCATCGGGAAGTCCTCGACGATCTCGACGTAGCGCGGGATCTTGTAGTGGGCGAGCTTGCCGGTGGCGAACTCGCGGATCGAGGCGGCCGTGACCTGGGTGGTGCCCGGCTTCATCCGCACCCAAGCACACAGTTCCTCGCCGTACTTGGGGTCGGGAACGCCGATGACCTGCGCGTCGAGGATGTCCGGGTGGGTGTAGAGGAACTCCTCGATCTCCCGCGGGTAGATGTTCTCCCCGCCCCGGATGACCATGTCCTTGATCCGCCCGGTGATCTGGACGTAACCGTCCTCGTCCATGACAGCCAGGTCACCGGTGTGCATCCAGCCGTCGACCACGGACTCGGCGGTCTTGTCCGGCTGGTTCCAGTAACCGAGCATGACCGAGTAGCCCTTGGTGACGAACTCACCGGCCTGGCCGCGCTCGACGAACGACCCGTTGCTCGGGTCGATGATCCCGATCTCCAGGTGCGGCATACAGCGTCCGACCGTCCCGACCTTGCGGTCGAACGAGTCGTCGGTGCGGGTCTGGGTCGACACCGGCGAGGTCTCGGTCATCCCGTAGCAGATCGTCATCTCGTGGATGCCGGCAGCGATGACCTTCTTCATGAGTTCGGCCGGGCACGGCGCGCCCGCCATGATGCCGGTGCGAACCGTCGCCAGGTCGGACTCCTGGGCGGACCCGTCCTCGATGAGTGCCCACTCGGCGACGAACATCGTCGGGACGCCGTAGAGGCTCGTGCACTTCTCGTCGCGGACAGCGGCCAGGGTCAGCGCCGGGTCGAAGCCGGGGGCCGGGATGACCATGCAGGCGCCGTGGGAGGTGGCCGCGAGATTGCCCATGACCATGCCGAAGCAATGGTAGAAGGGCACCGGGATGCAGATCCGGTCTTCCTCGGTGTAGCGGCAGATCTCGCCGACGTGGTAGCCGTTGTTGAGGATGTTGACGTGGCTGAGCGTGGCGCCCTTGGGGAATCCCGTGGTGCCCGAGGTGTATTGGATGTTGATCGCGTCATCGGGGGAGAGGCCGGCGGCGATCGCCTCCAGCTGCTCCTGGGTGACCTTGTCGGCCGCCGCCCACAGCGCGTCCCACGAGTCGCGCCCGATGAGCACGACCTGCTCGAGGCCCGCCACGTCGCCGCGAACCTCCTCGATCATGCCGGCATAGTCGCTGGTCTTGAACGACGGCGCCGCCACGAGCATCCGGATCCCGGCCTGGTTGAGCACGTATTGCAGCTCGTGCGTGCGGTAGGCCGGGTTGATGT
>CAZNLX010000339.1:0-1807 GCA_964573925.1 uncultured Intrasporangiaceae bacterium | reverse complement strand
CCGAGGTGCTGCGCAACATGCTGTACGTCGACAGCCCCACCCTCGCCGGGCTGGCCTACGTCGTCATGGACGAGGTCCACTACCTGGCCGACCGGTTCCGCGGCGCCGTCTGGGAAGAGGTGATCATCCACCTGCCCGAGGACGTCCTGGTCGTCTCGCTTTCAGCGACGGTGTCCAATGCGGAGGAGTTCGGCGACTGGCTCGGAGAGGTGCGCGGCGACGTCGCCGTCGTGGTGTCCGAGGACCGACCGGTCCCGCTCTGGCAGCACATGATGGTCGGCAAGACACTCTTCGACCTGTTCGTCGAGGCCCGGGATGGCGCCGAGTTGAGCGACAGCCCCGGCGCAGCCGTGCCCACCGAGGTGAACCCCGCGCTCCGTGAACGGATCCGCGCGGTCGAACGCGGGTATGCCGCCGACGCCGCCGCACATCGCGACCGCCACCGCGGTGAGCGCCCCTGGGAGCGCCACGCCGGGCGCCCCGGGCAGGGCTACCCCCCCGGAGGTGCCGAGCGCGGTCGTCGCCCAGCCGGACCCGGACCTGCGGGCGCGCCGACCCGCGCCGACGTCATCACCGCCCTGGACCGCGACGGGCTCTTGCCGGCGATCACCTTCGTCTTCAGCCGCAACGGGTGCGACGCGGCGGTGGGTCAGTTGCTGGCCCGCGGCATACGGTTGATCGGCGACGACGAGGGCAGCCGCAACCGGCGATACGTCGAGGAGCGCATCGGGGCCCTTGCCGACGAGGACCTGACGGTGCTGGGCTATTGGGACTTCGTCGACGGGATCGAGCACGGCTTCGCGGCCCACCATGCGGGGATGCTGCCGACCTTCCGGGAGATCGTCGAGGAGTTGTTCACCCAGGGCCGGGTCCGGGCCGTCTTCGCCACCGAGACCCTCGCGCTGGGGATCAACATGCCGGCCCGCACCGTCGTGTTGGAGAAGCTCGTCAAGTTCAACGGCGACACCCATGCTGAGTTGACTCCGGCGGAATACACCCAGCTCACCGGCCGGGCCGGCCGCCGGGGAATCGACATCGAAGGGCACGGCGTCGTCCTGTGGAGTCGGGGGCTGGACCCCCTCGTCGTCGGTGGTCTCGCCTCGACCCGGACCTACCCGCTGCGCTCCAGTTTCCGGCCGACCTACAACATGGCTGTCAACCTCGTCGCGCAGGTGGGCCGGGACCGGGCCCGAGAGGTGCTCGAGACCTCGTTCGCCCAGTTTCAGGCGGACCGCTCGGTCGTTGGCCAGGCTCGGGCGGTGCGGCGCGGCGAGCGTCAACTGGCCGAGATGGCCGCCGACTGGCACTGCGAGCTCGGCGACTTCGGCGAGTATGCCGGGCTGCGGGCCGCGCTGCGGGACTTGGAGAAGGGCGCTGCCAAGGCCCGCTCGGCCGCCGTCCGGGCCGAGGCCGAGTTGTCCCTGGAACGCCTGCGCCCTGGCGACGTCGTGCGGCTGAGCGCCGGCCGCCGGCCCGGATATGCCGTCGTGGTGGCGGGCAACCGGTCCGCACCGGGACGGCCGGCAGCACCGGCGGTGGTGACCGAAGACCGGCAGCTGCGGCGGCTGAGCACCGTGGACGTCCCCACGCCGATCAGGCCGCTGTTCCAGCTGCGCATCCCCGCCTCGTTCAACCCCAAGAGCCCGCAGTCGCGCCGAGACCTGGCCGCCAGCCTGCGGATCGCGGTCTCGCGGGAGGTGCCGCCGCGGCATACCGAACGATGTGGCCCGGACGAGGGGCGGGACGAGACGAACGCCGAGATCGGAAGAGCGTCGTGTAGGGAAAGAGTGTGAACGCTTGTGTAGAT
>CAZNLX010000338.1:0-1812 GCA_964573925.1 uncultured Intrasporangiaceae bacterium | reverse complement strand
ACACGATGATGCAGTTCACCGACATCTCCGACTCGCCCTGGTACACCGTCGAGTCCGACGACAAGAAGAGCTCGCGGATCAACGTCATCGCCCACCTGCTTTCGACGATCCCCTACGAGGACCTGCACCCGAAGCCGGTCGAGATCCCCAGCCGTCCGGCCGCCGTCGGCTACCACCGTCCGCCGCGTGAGTCCAACCGCTACGTGCCCGACCACGCGCACACGCTGGAGATCATCACCATCGCCCCCAAGGCCAAGCCCAAGGCCAAGCCCAAGGCCAAGGTCGATAAGCCGCTCGACAAGGACGGCAAGCACCACAAGGACAAGGCAGCCGCGACCCCGGCAGCCGAGGCTCCGGCGGTGGACGCCCCGGTGGTCGAGACCCCGGTGGACGCGGCTCCCGCAGCGGACGCGGTCGTCGACCAGACCCCGGTCGAGGCCGCCGTTGTCGAGGACGTGACCTCGACGGAACCCGCCGAGGACTGACCGGCCGGTTTCCCCCGATCGCGAGTGGGCGGCATCCTGCGGGTATGCCGCCCACTTCCGTTCCCGGCCGTGCCGACGGCCCGCGGGGGCGGGGTCGAGCGGGGTCGAGCGGGATTGTGTGGCCACATCTCCCGTGACGGGCCATTTCGCCACACGATGAGCCCGGCCGAGGCGAGGATGGGGCGGTGACGAGCCGGGACGACGGGGTGACCAGCCAGGATGGGGCGGTGACGAGCGTCGAGTTCATCCTCTATGTGTCCGACCAAGCCCGGGCGCGAGACTTCTGGGCTGCGACCTTGGCCGCCGAGCCGACCCTTGACGTGCCGGGGATGACCGAGTTCGATCTCGGCGGGGCCACGCTCGGGCTCATGCCCGAGCGTGGCATCGAGTCACTGCTCGGCGAGAGCGGGCTCCGGGTGGGGGCGGGTCAGCGCTGCGAGGTCTACCTGCGCCGATCGGATGCCGCGGCGCTCGTCGAGCGTGCCCTCGGCGCCGGGGCGCGACGGCTCGCCGCCATCGAGCCCAGGGACTGGGGCGAGGACGTGGGCTATCTGCTGGATCCGGACGGCCACGTGCTCGCGGTGGCGGTCGCGCCACCGCGAGCGTGACCCTGACCGGGCCTCAGTCCTTCGGACCGCCGGCGACGTAGATGACCTGGCCGTTGACGAAGCCAGCCTCGTCGCTGCTGAGGAACGACACCGCCGCGGCGATGTCCTCGGGCTGCCCGACCCGGGCCACCGGGATCTCCTTGGCGGCGTGGGCGATGAAGTCCTCGAAGGAGACGCCGAGCCGCTCGGCGGTCGCCTTGGTCATCTCGGTCTGGATGAAGCCGGGGGCGATCGAGTTGCAGGTGACGCCGAACTTGCCCAACTCGATGGCCAGCGTCTTGGTGAAGCCCTGCATGCCGGCCTTGGCGGCGGCGTAGTTCGCCTGGCCCCGGTTGCCCTGCGCCGACGTCGAGGACAGGTTGACGATGCGGCCGAACTTCGCCTCGGTCATGTACTTCTGGCAGGCCTTGGACATGAGGAAGGCCCCGCGGAGGTGCACGGCCATGATGCTGTCCCAGTCCTCCTCGGTCATCTTGAACAGGAGGTTGTCGCGGGTGATGCCGGCGTTGTTGATGACGATCGTCGGTCCGCCGAGTTCGGCCGCGACCCGCTCCACGCCCGCGGCGACGGATGCGGCGTCGGCGACGTTGACGCCCACGGCCACGGCCCGGCCTCCAGCGGCAACGATGGCGGCGACGGTGTCGGCGCAGGCTGCTTCGTCGAGGTCGAAGACCCCGACGGCGTGCCCGTCGGCGGCCAGGCGCTTGGCGGTGGCGGCG
>CAZNLX010000337.1:0-1833 GCA_964573925.1 uncultured Intrasporangiaceae bacterium | reverse complement strand
TTTCACCACCAGCCTGTCCCTGAGCCGGACCCAGGGCAGCCTGGTGCTGTTGCGGGGCGCCAACGACATCGCCGACTTTCTGGCCTGGAGCGATACGCTCGTCTTCACTGCCGGACCAACCTTCGCGGGCGCCACGCTTGCCGCGCAATGGTCAGTGAGCGACGTCATTCACCTGGCCGAGTCTGAGGGCATCGCGCTCAGCCGGCCGGTCGAGCCAGGCGACAGCATTGGGCGGGATGAGAACAGCGCTGACACGAATGCCGCCCAGGACTGGGCGGGGCATGGCGGTTTGAACGCGTTGCGCCCTTCGCCCGGCGCGCGCAACCAGCACGATATCAACGCCGAGCTGTACTACCAGGGCGCGCTGTCTCGCCCGTTTGCGCCGCCCACGCCAACGCCGCTGCCCCGCAAGGCCTGGACGGTGATGACGCTGATGGATCCGCGCGACTCAAATCTCTCCGCGGCCTGGCTGAGCGACATCAACAAGATGGAGAAGTCCGGGTCGGACGCCAACGTCAACGTGGTCGTGCAATATGGTTACGCGCCAAACTACACCTACCGGTATCACATCCAAGTCGACGGGAGTTCCGATCAGCGGGTGCGCTCGCCCACCCTGGTCATCACTTCCGGCGTTGCGACGAATCCGGCCGACCCCGCCACGCTCAAGGCCTTTATCGCCTGGACCAAGGCCTTTTATCCCGCCGATCATTATGCGCTCGTGCTGGCCGGACATGGTCAGGGTTGGAAGGGCATCATGATCATCGGCGGCCAGGACACCTTGACCATGGCCGAACTGCGCGACGGGATGTCGGAGCTCGGTCAGAAGTTCGACGTGGTGTTCTTCTATTCGTGCCTCATGGGCCAGACCGAGGTGGGCTATCAGGTCGCGGATCGGGCCGACTTCATGGTCGCCAGCGAGGAAGTCACTTACACAATGTTCCCCTGGGAGGCCTTCATCAACTCGCTTAAGGCCAACCCCGGCATGAGCGGGGGCGTCTTCGCCGATAACGCGACAACGAGCTTCGCCACGGCCATGACGACAACGATCCTGAACCACACGACCGCCTCGGTCGACCTGGCCCGCCTGAAGAGCACGCTCAAACCGGCCGTCAGCGCGTTCGCCAGCGCGCTGCTGGCGGATGTCATCGACTTCAAAACGCCGGGGAACTACACAGACAACAGCCAGCTCGTGATCGACACCGCTGTCCGCGGGCAGAGCGAGGCTTTTGTCGACCGGAACTTTCTCGATCTATATCACTTCGCCCTTCTGGCCGAGGGCCAACCGCTGGGCGCAGCGACCGCGGCGGGCGCGGTAAAAGACGCCCTGACGGCTGGAGGCGGGAGTTCGGCCATCCGAGTCTTCCGGCGCGGGGCCGGCCATCGCAACGCGCATGGCCTGTCGATCTACTTCCCGGAGCACGAGACCTGGCCCGATACCGGCGGGAACATCATCTCCGGCCAGTTTCGCGCGTTTGACAATCCGACCTTCAGCCCGCACCTCTACAAGCGCGACGCGGCCATCCTTCTGCCCCAGTTGCAGGGCTCGGTCCACCCGCTGATGGATGACGCGGGCTTTCTCTTTCCCAACGATACGACCTGGGACGAGTTCCTGCATCGCTACTACAAGCCTGTCGCCGACGCCTGCATCATCAAGGGCGTGAACAACTGTGTTGATTCAGACACGCTTCAGGTCGGACAGAGCGTCATGCTCAGCGGCGAAGGGTCATCCGACCCCGACGGACCCGAGGACACCGGCCAGCCCGCCCACCAGAATCCGAGCAACAAGCACTATTACTGGGACCTCGACACAAGCGCCGACAGCGGGGGCGGCCT
>CAZNLX010000336.1:0-1849 GCA_964573925.1 uncultured Intrasporangiaceae bacterium | reverse complement strand
CACTCCGACGGCCAGCCCGGTCGGCAGCGCGCCTGTAGTTTCCAGCCGCACCACGGTGTTCTCGAGCGCGGCAATAGGCAGCGTGATGACCGCCGGCGTGGCGATGGTGATGGAGCACTCTACTCCGCTCAACCCGAACGTAGCGTCCCAGTAGTAGATCGCACCGCCGCGCACACCGAACAGCAGATCCTCGCCGAAATTCTGCTGGTTCCACAGGCGCATCGTGCTGCTGGTGGTCCCGCCCGAGCCCCACGTACCGGCACCCCACGCACCCGAACCCCACCCCGTACTGACCGTGACGGTATCCGCGCCGCGGGCTAGCAAGTATTGAGCAACGACCGTGCCGCCCTCGGGAGCGCCAGCAGCGTCCGTAGCGTTGGCAGTGACGGGAAGCAGGACTGTGTACGCATCCACGGACGTGACCGTGACTTCAAACGGGCCCTTCAGCACGCTCGCGGTGACCACCCCACCCAATCCCGTGATGCCCGCCCCGCTGAACATGACCGTGTCCCCGGTACGTGCGCCGTGTGCAACGTGCGCTACGGACAGAACCGCGGATCCGTCGGTCGCCGTGAACGGGTTGGTCAGCGTGGCTGTTGCCCGTACCGGGGTGATGTCATAGTACGCGCCGCCGTTCTCCACGTAGAACCGCTGGGATGTTCCAACCCCCATGAGATTGCGCCCGGCCAGCGTGACCCAGTTCCACAGCGAGCGGCACAGGCCGGTGAACGTGTTCAAGGACACCGGTGCCCAGCCCCCGAGGGACTCGGGCGTGCCTTGGCGAAAGCGGATCTTGTCGCACTCGTACCAACCGCCTTCGGTGGTGTACCGCGTGTTCTCTCGGTTCACCCCCGGCTTGAACAGGATCTTCTGGAGGGGCATGGCATCACGTCACGAAGTTGGAGAACGCCACCCCATACCAACGGGTGCCGCCGTCGACAGTACGAAACACGTAGATCGACGTCCGGTTGGATGTATACGTCGGGGTAACTCCACCTTCCCAAACCACACCCGTCGGCCACGTAGGCACGGCGCCACTGTTGTGCGTGAGCGCGAACGTGAACTCCCCCAGAGTGCCCGCCGCTGGGGGGCTGATGAACGTGAACGTGGTATTGGAGCTGATCGTCTTGGTGAAATACGACCCCGCGCTGCAGTTAATGATTGTGCTTACCCCGATGCTGACGGATTCTCGTGTAATTCCACCAGTCAGGTGTGCCCCGTTACCGAACTCCACTGCATTGGGGAACGTAAGCGCCGTGCCGAACGTAGGCGCCGTCGTGAACGTGAACGTACCCGTCACGTTCCCACTCAGTACGGGATTATTCAAGGTCGGCGTGTTCAGCGTCTTGCTGGTCAGCGTCTGCGTATCCGTCGTCCCAACCAACGCCCCGGAGGGTGCGGTGACCGCTGTGAAGGGCCCCGTACCATTGCCCTCCAAAATACCCGTAAGGGTGGATGCGCCCGTTCCGCCGTTACTGACCATGAGCGTTCCGCCCATGGTGATGGTGCCCGAACTGGTCACGGGGGATCCTGTGACGGTCAACCCCGTGGACCCCCCAGACAACGCCACGCTGGTCACCGTACCGCCTGCAGCAGTCGACGCGATCGTGATGCTACCGGCCCCGTTGGTTACCGTGATACCGGTACCTGCCGTCAGCGTCCCCAGCGCGTAGCCCGTGCCATTGCCGATCAGCAACTGCCCGTTCGTGGGCGCAGTGGTCAGTCCAGTGCCCCCGTTGGCTCGAGGCAACGTGCCCGTGACATCTGCGGTCAGGCTGACCGCGCCGCCACCCACACGCACGAAGTCCGCCCCGTTCCAGGCTACCAGCGCCTGCTGGTTCGGCAGGAT
>CAZNLX010000335.1:0-1863 GCA_964573925.1 uncultured Intrasporangiaceae bacterium | reverse complement strand
TCCCACTGCTGGGCTAGCAGAACGGGTTTCGGCGAGTCGAGCACGGATTCGACGACCGAGACGACGTCGAGCGCGTGGGTCGGAGCGGCCGGGTCGAGCAGTTCCAAGGCAGCCAGCGCGAAGTGCGCCAACGGCTGGTTGAGGGCGAAGTCGTCGGGCAGTTCGACGGTGAGCGCGAGCGTGCGGCCCTCGGCGTCCGGCTCGGGGAGGCGCACGACGACGCCCGAGTCGAGCAGGCTGCGCCCGAGCCGGATCGCCCGGCGCGCCAGCCGGGCCCGGCCCGCCGGGTCCTCGTGGTTGTCGCGGGTCAGTCGGGACAGCGCCCGGACCGCGTCGCCGGGACGGGCCAGGACGTTGAGGATCATCGCGTTGTCGACGTGCATCCGGGACACCAGCGGCTCGGGCGCCGCGGCCACCAGCCGCTCAAAGGTCGCTTCGTTCCACACGATCTGACCGGCTTCGGGCTTGATCCGCTGGACCCGCTTGAGCTTGACCGGGTCGTCGCCTGCCTTGGCGACCCGCCGGGCGTTCTCGATGAGGTGTTCGGGCGCCTGGACGACGACCTCGCCCACCGTGTCGAAGCCGGCCCGCCCGGCCCGCCCGGAGATCTGGTGGAACTCCCGCGCCCGCAGCAGCCGCTCGCGGTGGCCGTCGAACTTCACCAGCCGGGTGAGCAGGACGGTGCGGATCGGGACGTTGATGCCCACCCCCAAGGTGTCCGTCCCACAGATGACCTTGAGCAGCCCGGCTTGGGCGAGTTGTTCGACGATCCGCCGATAGCGGGGCAGCATCCCCGCGTGGTGCACCCCGATTCCCTTGCGCAGCAACGCCGAGAGCACCTTGCCGAAGCCGGCGGCGAAACGGACCGGGCCGATCCGGCGGGCGATTTCGTCGCGTTCGGCCGGGGTAAGCAGGGCAAGGGAGCGCAGCGACTGGGCGTGCTCCGCAGCCGCCGCTTGGGAGGGGTGGACGACATAGACGGGGGCGCGCCGGGTCGTGACGATCTCCTCGACGACCTCGGCGAGCGGGGTGAGCGACCAGGTGAAGGTGAGCGGCACCGGCCGTTCGGCCGTCGTCACCTCGGCCACCGTCCGGCCGGTCCGACGCTGCAGGTCGGCGGCGATCCGGCTCATGTCCCCGAGCGTCGCCGACATGAGGACGAACTGCGCCCCGGTGAGTTCGAGCAACGGCACCTGCCAGGCCCAACCCCGCTGCGGGTCGCCGTAGTAGTGGAACTCGTCCATGACGACCAGCCCGATGTCGGCGGCCGCCCCTTCGCGCAGGGCGATGTTCGCCAACACCTCTGCGGTGCAACAGATCACCGGCGCATCGGGGTTGACCGAGGCGTCCCCGGTGAGCAGCCCCACGTGCTCGGCGCCGAAGATCTCGCAGAGGGCGAAGAACTTCTCGTTGACCAAGGCCTTGATCGGCGCCGTGTAGAAGCTCACCCGGTCACTGGCCAGGGCCTCGAGATGCCCGGCGGTGGCCACGAGGGTCTTGCCCGATCCGGTCGGGGTGGCCAGCACGACGTGCGAGCCGGAGAGCAGTTCGAGGATCGCCTCGTCCTGGTGCGGGTAGAGGCTCAGCCCCTGCTGTGCCACCCAGGCGAGGTAGGCGGCATACACCTCGTCGGCGTCGCCCGCGGCCGGGACGGGCAGGCGCGGGATCGGGGACATCCCGTCATCCTCGCAGCCTCCGCCCTAGGTGGGGACCACCACCGATCCGGTATGCCGCGCGGCCCAGGACCCGATCGTCGGGGCAACAGCTCGCCATGGTGCCGGGATCAGGCAGTGGTGCCGAGATCAGCCTGGTGTTCGTCCTGCGACCCCTGGACCTGTGACGACCATCCCGCCCAGCCCAGGT
>CAZNLX010000334.1:0-1868 GCA_964573925.1 uncultured Intrasporangiaceae bacterium | reverse complement strand
CACGACGCTCTTCCGATCTCATGACCCGCCCGAGGACCGAGTCCGGGGGCCGGGTGGATGGTGAGACGGACGGCATACCCTCTCGTTTCGGTGAGTGGAACGGAGCGCTTGCCGGAACCTTAGCCCCCGCGGGACGCTCCTCCCGACGCCGGAGTTTGGCCGTCTTCCCGAAGGAGACCCGTCGTGGATCCCACCGAACGCGCCGCGGCCGCGAGTGCCCTGCTCACGGCATACGACACCGGCGAGCCGATCGCCCCGCTCACGGCGACCTACGACGGGATGACCCTCGACGACGCGTATGCCGTGCAGCTGGCCCAGATCGAGGCCTTCCTCGCGCGCGGACGCATCGTGCAGGGACACAAGGTCGGACTCACCAGCGCGGCCATGCAGAACCTGCTCGGGGTGCGTGAGCCCGACTACGGGCACCTGCTCGACGACTTCTTCCACCTCGAACACGTGCCGATCCCGATGGGCCGTTTCCTGCAGCCTCGGATCGAGCCGGAGATCGGCTTCGTCCTCGGTCGCTCGCTGCGCGGACCCGGCGTGACCGTCCCCGAGGCGCTCGCCGCGATCGACTTCGTCGTGCCCGCGCTGGAGATCGTCGACAGCCGCATCCGCGACTGGAAGATCGCGCTCTACGACACGATCGCCGACAACGCCTCCTCCGGCGCGGTCGTGCTCGGCTCGACCCCGACCAGGCCCGGCGCGGTCGACCTGCGCTTGGCCGGGGCGACCCTGCACCGCAACGGCACTCTCGTCGGGACCGGCGCGGGCGGTGCGGTGCTCGGCAGCCCGCTCAATTCCCTTGTCTGGCTCGCGAATACGGTCGGAGCGCGAGGGATCACGCTGGAGGCCGGACACGTCGTGTTGCCCGGAGCGGTGTGCGCGATGGTGCCGGTCGCGCCCGGCGACACCTTCACCGCCGTCTTCGCCGGGCTCGGCTCGGTGACCGCGCGCTTCGACACGCAGTGACAAGGGAGTGACTGACATGGCATCGACAGGCAAAGGCATCGCCGCGATCGTCGGGCCGGGCAACATCGGCACGGACCTCATGTTCAAACTCATGCGGCGCAGCGAGATCATCGAGCCGCGCTACATGATCGGCGTCGACCCGACCTCCGACGGGCTGCGCCGCGCCACCTCGGTCGGGCTGCGCACGAGCGCCGAGGGGGTCGACTGGCTGCTCGCCCAGGACGAGTTGCCCGACATCGTCTTCGAGTGCACGTCGGCCAAGGCGCACGAGGCAAACGCCCCCCGGTATGCCGCCGCCGGCATCCTCGCGGTCGACCTCACCCCCGCGGCGGTCGGCCCCTATCTGTGCCCGCCGATCAACCTCGAGTTCAACCTCGACGCGGTCAACGTCAACATGATCACCTGCGGCGGACAGGCGACCATCCCCATGGTCAACGCCGTCTCAACGATCGTCCCGGTGCCCTATGCCGAGATCGTCGCCTCGGTGTCGAGCAAGTCCGCCGGCCCGGGCACCCGGGCGAACATCGACGAATTCACCGAGACGACCTCGGACGCGGTGGTCAAGGTCGGCGGGGCCGCCACCGGCAAGGCGATCATCATCCTCAACCCGGTCGAGCCTCCGCTCATGATGCGCAACTCGGTCTTCTGTGCGATCCCGGCCGAGGCCGGCGAGCCCGGAGGGATGCAGGAGCGGCTGCTCGAGTCGATCCACGCGATGGTGGCCCGGGTGCAGGAATACGTGCCCGGCTATCACCTGCGCGCAGAGCCGCAGTTCGACCATGCCCGGGCCGGCTGGAAGGACCAGGCACGGGTGTTCATCCCGATCGAGGTGCGGGGCCGGGGCGACTACCTGCCCGACTATGCCGGCAACCTCGACATCATCACCTCGGCGGCGG
>CAZNLX010000333.1:0-1873 GCA_964573925.1 uncultured Intrasporangiaceae bacterium | reverse complement strand
GCATCCGGTCGGCCAGCGTCGACTTGCCGTGGTCGATGTGGGCGATGATGCAGAAGTTGCGGATGCGGTCCGGCGGCGTGCCGTGCGGCGGCAACCCGGTGCGGGCCATGGGTGACACGGTGCGGCATACCTCGTCGGATCGGGCGGATCGGGTCGGGACAGTCTCCCACGACCCCGGGGGTATGCCGTCCGCGCACCGGCTGCGGCTAGCGTGTCGTTCGTGGACCTCCTCGTCACTGGCGGCACCGGGACCCTCGGCCGGGCCACCGTGCCGCTGCTGGCCGCGGCGGGGCACGCGGTCCGCGTGCTCTCGCGCCGCACCGGGCCGGGCCTGACGACCGGGGACCTGGAACGCGGCGAAGGCCTCGCCCGAGCTCTGGACGGGATTCACACCGTCGTGCACCTGGCCACGTCCGGCGGTGCCCGGGACGTCCGCGCGGCCGCCAACCTCGCCAAGGCCGCGGCCGAGGCCGGCATCGAACACCTCGTGGCCGTCTCGATCGTCGGGGTGGACAACGTGCCGCTGCCCTACTACCAGGCCAAGCTCGAGGTGGAACGTCGGCTGAGTGCGGCCGGCCTGCCGTTGACCGTCCAACGAGCCACCCAGTTCCATGACCTCATCGTCGGCATCCTGCGTGGCCAACGCTCCTCTCCCCTGCTGTTCGTGCCGGACATCCCGATGCAGCCGATCGATGTCGGGGTGGTGGCGGCTGCCCTTGTCGAGCTCGTGGCGGCCGGGCCGGCCGGCCGAGTCGCCGACCTGGGCGGGCCCCGGGTTGAGCGGTTCACCGAACTCGCCGAGGCCTGGCAGCGACACGTCGGTCGGCAGCGCCCGGTCGTTCCGGTGCGGCTGCCCGGGCGGACGTTCGCGGCATACGCCCGGGGTGGCCACCTCACCGGGACAGGCGCGGTGACGGCCGGGCCGAGTTTCGCGGACTTCCTCGCGGTCGGACGGGATCGCTGACGTGCAGGCCCTTCGCGCGGTGCTGCGCCGCTGGTTGAGCCCTCGCCGGCGAGTCACCCGGGCCGGCACCACCGTGCCGAACGCGGCCGCGCCGGGTTCGGCCCCGACCACGCGGACCACTCCGCCCGCCCGTCCGGCCCAGGCGGCCCCGCCGGGCGGTCTGGGCGGCTATCCGGGGGACTTCACCGGCATTCCCGAGCTGCGCTGGGCGCCGTGTCCGGACGGCCGGCCAGACCCTGGTGAGGTGGTCTGGACCTGGGTGCCGTTCGAGGAGGACCACTCCCGGGGCAAGGACCGTCCGGTGTTGCTCGTCGGCCGGGACGGACCGTGGTTGTTGGGAGTCCCCCTCACCTCGAAGGACCACGACCGTGACCTCGAGCAGGAGCGGCGGGCCGGCCGGGAGTGGATCGATGTTGGCTCGGGATCCTGGGACAGCCGCGGCCGTCCCAGCGAGGCCAGGGTGGATCGGATCATCCGGCTCGACCCCCAGGCGGTTCGCCGGGAGGGCGCGGTCCTGCCTCGCGCGGTCTTCAACGAGGTCGCTGCCGCGATCCTCGCCGACCGCAACACTCGCTGAGGCCGCAGTCAACACCCGCCCCCGGACACACCACGGGCCGGTCCCCACAGGGGAACCGGCCCGAGCGTATGCCGTGTGGTCGCCTCAGAGGCTGGCGGCCTTGCGGGCCATCGCCGACTTCTTGTTGGCGGCCTGGTTGGCGTGGATGACGCCCTTGGAGACCGCCTTGTCGAGCTTGCGGCTGGCGGCGCGCAGAGCGGTGTTGGCCGCCTCCGCGTCACCGGATTCCGCAGCCTCGCGGAACTTGCGGATCCACGTGCGCAGCTCGCTCTTGACGGCCTTGTTGCGCTCGGTGCGCTTCTCGTTGGTCTTGATGCGCTTGAGCTGAGACT
>CAZNLX010000332.1:0-1900 GCA_964573925.1 uncultured Intrasporangiaceae bacterium | reverse complement strand
GCCAGGAGCACCTCCTTGGCTGGGACGGCGACCCAGAGCCCTTCTACCCGGCATACCTCGATGGCACCCTGGTGGCGGTGGGCGGTTTCGGTATGCCGCTGCGGGACAACCTCGACACCGCGTGGGTCTTCGCCGTCGTCCACCCCGGCCACCGGCGACAGGGCATCGGCACCCGGGTGCTGCGGGCCATGGAACAGCTCGCCCACGATGCCGGGCGGCCCCTGCTGAGCAGCTACGGCCTGGACCTGCCGGCCTGCCGCCCCTTCGCCGCGAGCGTCGGTTACGAGCCGCGGATGCAGACCGTCGTGCGCCGGGTCACCTTCGCGGACCTTGCCACGGGAGCCGTCGACGCGGCATACGAGCAGGCCCTGGGGTATGCCGCCGACTACGAGCTGATCCGCGTCGCCGGTCCCCTCCCGGAGGACCTCATGGCTGGCTACCTCGCCGCGGTGGCCGCCATCAACGACGCGCCTCGGGAAGGGCTGGACTACGGCGACGAGGTCTTCGACGCCGCCCGAGTGCGGGCCTACGAGCACAGCCGGGCCGCCCGCGGCGAGACGCTCTACCGGGTCATCGCCCGGCACCGCCGGACCGGCGAGTTCGCCGGGCACACGGTGGTCACCGTCGATCCCCAGCGCCCACAGTGGGGCGACCAGCACGACACGACCGTCGTCGAGGCGCACCGCGGCCACCGGCTCGGCCTGCTCGTCAAGGCCGACATGATGCGTTGGTTGACCGAGGTCGAGCCCGAGTGTCACGAACTCACGACGTCCAACGCCGAGTCGAACACCCACATGATCGCCGTCAACGAGGCCCTCGGCTATCGGGTGCTCGCCCGTGGGCTCGCGTTCCAACGCACCCTCCCGAGGTCCGATGACCGGGGATATCGCCCCTGCTGACAGGCCGTCAGTCCGCGACTACACTCGGCGCCAGCAGCGGAGGGGAGTCCGCTGGGGGTATGCCGCCGACCGGCCTTCGCCGGTGAGCTGGCTCCGCGGGGGCGCGGGGCCGAGCCCAGGGGAGGGTCCGCGCGGCGGGGACGAGGGGATGAGCCGAGATGACGGCATACGTGGGACGTCGCCGGGACGACTCGAGAGCGCAGCGGCTGCGCTCGTGGACGACGATCCTGTTCGGGGTGTTGTGCCTGTTGGTGATCCTGGCGATCCCGCTCGGGTTGCTCGTCGCAACGCGCTGAGCCGCGAGGCGGTGACACCCTGTCGGGCTGCTGAGACGTGACACGATCTCTCACAGGAAACCCACAGGAAACGCACACCATGGCGACACCCGCCGCCGAGAGACTTCAGGCCATGACCGCGCACCCCGCCAAGCCGCAGAAGCTCGAGCGTCCCGACGGCACCCCGCCGCGGGTGCTCGTCGTCGACGACGAGCACAACCTCACCGAGCTGCTGTCGATGGCCCTGCGCTACGAGGGGTGGGAGGTCAAGGCGGCCGGCACGGGGATGGCCGCCGTCCGGGCGGCGCGTGAGTTCGAGCCCGACGCCGTCGCCCTCGACATGATGCTCCCCGACATGGACGGCCTCGAGGTGCTGCGCCGGATGCGCGAGCACAACGACCGGTTGCCGGTGCTCTTCCTCACCGCCCGCGACGCCGTCGAGGACCGGATCGCCGGGCTCACCGCCGGCGGCGACGACTACGTCACCAAGCCGTTCAGCCTCGAAGAGGTCGTCGCCCGGCTGCGCGCCCTCATGCGTCGCACGGTGCTCGTCGCGGCGGACGAGGAGGACTCCCGCCTCGTCGTCGGTGACCTCACCCTCGACGAGGACTCCCACGAGGTCACCCGCTCCGGCGCCCAGATCCAGCTCACCGCAACGGAGTTCGAGCTCTTGCGCTACCTCATGCGCAACCCCAAGCGGGTGCTGTCCAAGGCCCAGATCCTCGA
>CAZNLX010000331.1:0-1909 GCA_964573925.1 uncultured Intrasporangiaceae bacterium | reverse complement strand
CTCTGTCAACTGTCCCCCTTCATCGTATCCTACATATCCCGGAGGTGCACCGATAAGACGTGATACACTGAATTTCTCCTGGTACTCACTCATATCTATACGCGTCATCAACTGTTCGTCATTAAACAGATACTCAGCGAGAGCCTTTGCAAGTTCGGTCTTGCCCACACCGGTCGTGCCAAGGAAGATAAACGAAGCGATAGGACGTTTGGGATCTTGCAGGCCTGCCCGTGAACGACGTACGGCATCACTGACAGCTGCAATAGCTTCATCCTGTCCGATCACACGATTGTGAAGTTCGTCTTCAAGGTGGAGCAGTTTATCCCGTTCACTCTGTAGCATGCGTGTTACCGGTATTCCTGTCCAGCGACTTACCACTTCTGCAATATCCTCAGATGTTACCTCTTCCCGAATCATAGCATTGCCACCCTGAGTCTGCTGTAACTGTTCCTGAATGTGCTTGATGTCATCATCCAGTTCCTTGAGTTTGCTATAGCGTATTTCAGCCACGCGTTCGTAGTTGCCTTCACGCTCTGCCTTTTCTGCTTCAAATTTGAGTTGTTCAATCTGCTCTTTGTCCTGTTGAATCTTATTCACAAGAGCTTTTTCGCTTTCCCATTTAGCACGGTATGACTTTTCCTGATCTTTAAGGTCTGCTATATCCTTGTCGAGTTGAGCCAATTTCGGCATGTCATTTTCCCGTTTGATAGCCTCCCGTTCTATCTCGAGCTGTTTCAGACGGCGAGTGAGCTCATCCAGTTCCTCCGGTACAGAGTCACGCTCCATACGCAGTTTGGCCGCAGCCTCATCCATCAGGTCGATGGCTTTGTCGGGTAAGAAACGATCAGAGATATAACGTTCCGAGAGTTGTACGGCGGCGATACACGCATCATCCTGAATACGTACCTTATGGTGATTTTCGTAACGCTCCTTCAGACCACGCAGAATACTGATGCTGCTCAGTTCGTCAGGTTCGTTCACCATCACCGTCTGGAAACGTCGTTCAAGAGCCTTGTCCTTTTCAAAATATTTCTGATATTCGTTAAGGGTAGTGGCACCTATACTGCGCAGTTCACCACGTGCAAGGGCAGGTTTCAGTATGTTTGCAGCGTCCATCGCTCCCTCACCGGCACCTGCTCCAACGAGCGTATGAATCTCATCAATAAAGAGGATAATACCTCCATTACTTTTTGTCACCTCGTTGATTACACCTTTCAGACGTTCCTCGAATTCACCTTTATATTTAGCACCGGCAATCAGTGCCCCCATGTCGAGCGAATAGAGTTTCTTGTCCTTCAGGTTCTCAGGCACATCACCACGGAGAATGCGCTCAGCCAATCCTTCGACGATAGCAGTCTTACCGGTACCGGGTTCACCTATTAATATAGGATTGTTTTTAGTACGGCGGCTAAGTATCTGGAGAACACGGCGGATCTCTTCATCACGGCCAATTACCGGGTCGAGTTTTCCTGCACGGGCCTCTTCTATTAAGTTCTTTGCATATTTAGAGAGTGCCTGATAGTTTTCGTCTGCGCTTTGATTCTTCACTTTTTGTCCTTGGCGTAGTTCGTTGATGGCTGCCCGCAATTCCTTTTCGTTCACACCTGCGTAACGTAAGATGTTGGCAGCAGTCGATTTCACGTTCAGAAGTGCTACCAGAATAGGCTCGAGTGATACAAATTCGTCGCCCATCTCCTTAGAGTAGTCGATAGATTTCTGAAGTACGGAATTAGAGTCATTGCTCAAGTAAGCCTGTCCGCCCTGCACTTTGGGTAGATGGGAAATCTCACGGTCGAGCAACGTGTCGATTGTCTGAGCATTGATACCCAGCTTTTGAAAGATAAAGTTGTTAACATCCTTACCCTTATTCATCACCCCACGCAGGATATGAACAGGTTCGATGGACTGT
>CAZNLX010000330.1:0-1924 GCA_964573925.1 uncultured Intrasporangiaceae bacterium | reverse complement strand
TGCTGCCGCCGTGAAAGGGCGGAGTCCTAGGCCGCTAGACGATGGGGACCTGGGAGTCGACCTCAGACCCTCGCCGCCCCAGAGCCGCGCTCGGATCCGTTGAGGACCCGGCAAGCATAGGGGACGCCGCGCGGGGCGGCCAAATCGTTCTCGCCCGCGCCTCCTCCGACAGATCCTGGACTTTGTGTTTGATCCCCGACATGTCGTGGACCAAGCACAAAGTCCAGGACTTCGTGGGCGGCAGGGGCCAGAGTGAAGGCATGACGGGTTCCGCCCACTCCCCACGTCGTATGCCGCGCCCGGCCGAACTGCGCCCGCTCATCGGCCTCGCCCGTCCGGAGTTGTCCCCCACCCGGCGCCGCCTGGCTGCTGCGCTGACGGTCGCCGACCTGCGGCTGGCCGCCCGGCGCAGCGTGCCCCGCGCAGTGTTCGACTACGTCGACGGCTCGGCCGAGACCGAGGCGAGCTATCGGCGGGCGCGGGCGGCATACGAGAGCCTGGAGTTCCAGCCCCGCGTGCTGCGGGACGTCGGCGGGCTCTCCGTGGCCACGACGGTCCTCGGCGGGCCGGCCGCGGTGCCGTTCTGCTTCGCCCCGACCGGGTTCACCCGGCTCATGCATCACACGGGGGAAGCGGCGGTCGCGCGGGTGGCCGCCGACCGTGGCATCCCGTATGCCGTCTCCACCCTGGGCACCTCGACCCCCGAAGCCGTCGCGGCCGCCGTGCGCGAGAACCCGGCGGCCCGACTGTGGTTCCAGCTCTACGTCTGGCGGGACCGCGCAGCGGCCGAGGAACTCATGGCGCGGGCGGATGCGGCGGGCTACGAGGCGCTGATCCTCACCGTCGACGTACCCGTCGCCGGAGCCCGCCTGCGCGACGTCCGCAACGGGCTGTCGGTGCCGCCCGCACTGACCCCCCGGACCGTCCTCGACATGGCCCGCCACCCGCGCTGGTGGGGCAACGTCCTGACGACCGAGCCGATCGACTTCGCCGCCCTGGCCGAATGGGACGGCACGATCGGTGAGAAGCTCAATCGGCTGTTCGACCCGACGATGACCCTCGCCGACCTGGACTGGGTCCGGGCGAACTGGCGAAAGCCCTTGATCGTCAAGGGCATCCAGACCGTTCAGGATGCCCGTGCAGTGACCGACGCGGGGGCCGACGCGATCGTCCTGTCCAACCACGGCGGCCGACAACTCGACCGCGCACCGGTGCCGCTGCGGCTCCTACCGACCGTGCGCGACGCCCTCGGGCCGCAGGCACAGATCCTCGTCGACAGCGGGATCATGTCCGGCGCTGACATCGTCGCCGCCCTCGCCCTCGGCGCCACCTCGACCCTCGTCGGTCGGGCCTACCTCTACGGGCTCATGGCGGGCGGCGAAGCCGGAGCCGAACGGGTTGTCGACATTCTCACCGGAGAGATCCGCCGGACGATGGCGTTGCTCGGCGCCGCGTCGGTGGCGGACTTGACCCCCGACATGGTGCGGCTTCCGGCCTGAGGCTCCGATCTCCTGTCGCTGGGCTGCCGCCGCCATCGCGAAACCCCGGCACCCATCGCAGAACCCTGGCGCCCATCGCGAAAGCGCGGAGCCCATCGCGATGGGTATCCGCTGGCATCGCGATAGCGAGCTGCCCATCGCGAAGCCGTGCCACGCATCGCGCTAGGTGAGGGTAGGTCGCGTTGCAGCGCGAGGCAGGGTCAACTATCGCGATAGCGGGCAGCCCATCGCGATGGGTAACCGTCGCTGCCGCGATCCTGCGCAGCCCATCGCGATAGCGCGACGCCCTTCGCGGTGTCCTGGCACCCATCGCGATAGGGGGGTCGGGTTCGGTGGGGGTTGAGTCCCCGGGGAGTGACCGGGGCCGGACCGGCCGCGGTTCGGGTGCTGGGGGGCGGACAACGAGTGGGGTGGCAGGGGCCGCC
>CAZNLX010000329.1:0-1961 GCA_964573925.1 uncultured Intrasporangiaceae bacterium | reverse complement strand
ATAGCACCTTGAGAGCGCCTTTCTTGCGTAAAAGGCTGCTCCCAATGGTAATCGCCCTGCTCTGAATACGTCCCCTGCAGAGTATCAAGCACTATGGTCTTCACGTTCTCCGCGTTGACTACCAGTGAACTGGTAACCTCACGTATACCCAACTCGCGGATCATCGGTCCGTAGTGCGTCTTCCAGGAACCATCCGCGTACCCGATCTTGATCTGCACCTGGACTACCTGCCCCCGCCAAGTCCTCGTCCAATATGGAGTACCAGACGGGACCGCCTTCAGTGACTTGGCGTACCAGATGACGCCGCCCATAGGCGCCCCGACCAGAGGACCACACTGGCCGTTGTAGCCCACGCTCATGTTGTGTCTGCTCACCCACGTCACCAAGGACGGATTACCCCAAGCCGCACTCCCGCTCAGTACGCCGTGCGGTAGATTCCAACACAGCACCGACCGCCACGCCCGACCGCAAAATCTTGATTCCATGATATTACTCGCCCAGATGATGGTCCCCTGATCGCCGATCTCAAACAGCAGCCACCACCAAAGTAACCTATCCAATACATCGATACCCAGCCAGAACCACCGCTCCAGACCGTGAACCGTTCTCCCGGCAAAAATCTCGCGACCCGGCAGCCGATGAGCGATCATCTCATCCACGTCGGGCACCACCCCCTCAAACGCCCGCCGAATGCCGCCGGCGCGCGGATCATACCGGCGCCGACCGCCCAGTCGACCAAACCGCCCACGCCGGCGACCTAGCTTCGGATGCAGGTACTCCTCCAAAATCTCGTCGAGCGACGGAGTCAGCAGCATATAGAGCCCGTGACCGACGGCCGGGAGAGCCGTCCTCACGAGGACCGACCACTTGTCCACACAGCTGCTTTCAACCACCTGACGGATCGCCTGGTACCTGACCCCCCAGGGCAGGCGCAACTTCGGCCGCTTCGACGACAGCCAATCAGGTGCCAACGATTCCGCTCCGAGGCTTTTCGGCTTCCTTTTCCGGTACTTCCTCAGAATTCACCGGATCGTTCAACAACGACGCCAGCCACTCCCAGACTACCGGAAGAAGGGCGGAAAGGATCTTATACAACCACTTCCTACTACCACCCATAAGACCCTCCTACTGCATATTCTCTATCTCATCCAGCCAATACCAGCCCGGCATGAAATCCCGACCAATCGCCAGGACCTGACCCACCTGCCCCGCCGGAAGCGCCTCCCAACGATCCTCGCCGCGCACGAGGATCATGCCCGGCTCATCACCTATAACATCCAACGCCTTCCGCAAACGCTCAGTGATCACGCTCACATTCTCATCGCCCACAGCACACCTCCATATTAGGGAGCATACAACCCCACGGCGTCATCCCGCCCGGCAGCCTCCGCCGGCGGACACATCGCCGGATACACACCATCAGGCGTCTCACAGAAAATCCAGCCCGGGCGACATTGATAGGTGGGCAACCACGTCCGCGACGTACGCACCATGAGACAGCCTACGCGCGGCTCAAGCCAATCAAGGGCGTCAGAAACGTCCTGCGCCAGCCGCTCCGGCCACAGCACCTTGCCCGAAGGCAACTCGATCGCCCACATGCGACCGTAGGCCACACGCATGAGCCAGTCACGCTCCCTGATGATGGCGTTACCCCGCTGACCCGCCGTCCGCCCACGGTATCGCCGCAGAGCCTCCCGCAGGTAGGAGACCTCGCGCGCAGACGTCTGCTTGATATGAGCGACCACGCGGGCGAATTGCTCCGAGAGCGCGCGAGCGTAGCCGCTCTTGGCTCGCCCACGCTTCGCCGGCCAGGCACGAGCGACCAACTTACCCTGCCGGATATACACATCCACTAGGCCCCGTATCCGCTGCACCTTCGCAGGCGGACCCCCGGCCCCAATGATGGCCACGTCTAGGCCTCCGCCGACGCCGCGGCCGTGACAGTCAGGCTCGGACCGTAC
>CAZNLX010000328.1:0-1968 GCA_964573925.1 uncultured Intrasporangiaceae bacterium | reverse complement strand
CCGCCCTCCCGGAAATGAATTTTGTCACCGGCCGCGAACCACCAAAATTCACCCATTCCTCATACCTTGGGGGGTATGCCGCGGTCACCGCGACCGCACAGGGAAGAGGAGAGGAAGGCACATGAGAGCCCCACGCATCCTGGTTCTGGGGGTGGTCGGCACTGTCGCTCTCGGCGCGATCAGCGCTGGCACCGCCGCGTCGTCCAGCTCGGCGCCGCGGCCCACCCCGGCGGCCGCGACGGTGAGTTCACTGCTCACCCATCCGGGAAAGATCATGGCGGGCAACTGTTTCCAATGCCACGGCACCGACGGGATCAACGGCACCTTCGGCAGCTTGGCCGGCGAGTCGGCCAGCGAGCTCTACAACGAGCTCAAGGAACTGCAGACCGAGACCGATGCGGACGAGGCCATCATGAGGGTCCACGCCAACGCCTACACCGACGAGCAACTGCGCCTCATCGCCGACTACTTCTCGAAGGTCCCGAGCGGCGGAGGTCGCTGACATGAATCTCTCCCGACGCAATTTCGTGCAATTGTTGGGCGCCGCCGGAATCAGCGCAGTCGCCTCGACGGCATTCTTCGACGAATCCGCCGCGAATGCTGCCCGCTCTCCGGCACCGGGCAAGTCCACCGCTCGCGCCAGTGGCCCCACCGGACGAGTGGTCGTCGTCGGTGGCGGGATGGCCGGCACGAGCGCGGCCCGCTACCTCCGCCTCTGGGGCGGGACGGGTCTGTCGATCACGCTCGTGGAGCGGAACACGGCATACACGAGCAACATCATGAGCAACGGAGTCCTCACCGGACAGACGTCGATCTCGGCCCTGCAGTATTCCTACTCCGCGCTTCGCTCGACCTACGGCGTCAACGTCGTCACCGCCGAGGCACTCTCGGTCGACCCGGCCAAGCGCACGGTGCGGCTGTCCAACGGGACGACCCAGGCCTACGACCGACTCGTCGTCGCCCCCGGCATCGTCTTCGACGCCCTTCCGGGACTGTCCACGGCGGACTACGACACCCGCTTCCCGCATGCCTGGCAGGCCGGCCCGCAGACGACGCTGCTGCGCAGCCAGCTATTGAGTATGCCGCCCGGCGGCACCTTCGTCATGACCATCCCGGCAGCGCCCTACCGTTGCCCGCCCGGCCCCTACGAGCGGGCCTGTTTGGTCGCCGACTGGCTCAAGAAGAACAAGCCCGGCAGCAAGGTCGTCGTCCTCGACGCCAACCCCAAGATCACCGCCGAGCCGATCGCCTTCACCGAGGCGTTCACCTCGATCCACGCCGGGGTCATCCAGTACGTCCCGAATGCCGTCATCGACCACGTCGACACCGCCAACCGCAAGGTCGTCACGACGACGGCGGGCAGCTTCGGCTTCACCGTGTTCAACCCGATCCCACCGCACCGAGCCGGGACCCTGGCTCAGTCCGCCGGTCTGGTGAACGTCGGCGGCCGCTGGGCCGGGGTCGACGTGCTCAGCTACGAGAGCACGGCGGTCCCGAAGATCCACGTCCTCGGCGACGCCGTGGGTTCGGCGCCGATGCCCAAGTCGGGCCACATGGCCAACGCGCAGGCGAAGGTGCTCGCGGACGGCATAGCGAAGCTGTTGGCCGGACAACCCGTGGGACAGGCTCCCGTGACGAGCAGCGCCTGCTACTCGCCGATCACGATGAGCACGGCCTCGTGGCTCACCGGCGTCTTCCAGTACGACCCGGCGACGAAGGCGATGAAGGTCACCAGCCTCGCCGAAGCTCCCGGGATCAACTCGGGCAACTACAGCGACATGAGCAAGTGGTTCACCGGCCTCATGCGCGACACGTTCGCCTGATCGACGGGTAAACCGGACGATGACGACGTCGACGACGGCCGACCGGGGCGGTTACCGGTGACCGGAATCTCGGTGCCCGTGGCCCTCCTGGCGGGCCTGCTGTCCTTCGCCTCGCCGTGTTTCCTACCGGTCGTCCCGGCCGTCG
>CAZNLX010000327.1:0-1974 GCA_964573925.1 uncultured Intrasporangiaceae bacterium | reverse complement strand
CGACATGTCGTGGACCAAACACACAATCCAGGATCTGTGCTGAGGCCCCGGGAACTGCTACGACGCGGCGAACCAGCGACGGCGGGAGGCCAGGGCTTCGCGAACCGGCCAGGACCACTCGACGTAGGCCCGCCGGATCCCGGCGTCGAGTTCCGAGCGGGTCAGCGCGGCGTCGACGAGATCGACGGTCTGCTGCTCGATGACCAGGGGGAAGCCGAACCGGACCACCTTGGTCAGCGCGTCGTCGCCGACCCAGGACGTCATCCGCGGGATCGCCTCGAGGTAGGGCCTCACGAAGGGCCGGACAAGGTCCCGGGACGGGGACCGCCACAGCCCGCGAGCCAACTCGATGAGCGCGTGGTTGGAGTGGCCCGCCGCGCGGGAGGTGAGTTGGTCGAACGCCCACTCCTTGGCCTCGACCGTGGGCACCGAGGCCCGCGCCAGCAGCCCGGCCAGACGCCCGGAGACCGTCGGATCGGCAGTCTCCGCGGCGTCCAGTTCGCCCGCCGACAGCCTCCCGAGCGCGGCCAGGTTGCCCACGAGCAGCCAGCGGAAGTCCGTGTCGCCGGCCAACCACGCCGGCGGCCGCTCCAACCACGAACGCAGCAACCCCTCGTCGGTGCTCACCCGGGCCATCACCCGGGCGGCGGTGGTCGCCGCCGGGGACGCGTCGGGCTGCTGCTCGATGACGGTCCAGGCAGCCTCGGCGAGTTCGGCCCGGCGACCCGGGCGCAGCTCGTCGGGGACAAATCGGGTGAGTATGACGATCGCGTCGTCGGCGACATTGGCGAACAGGGCCGGGTGACGCTCCAGCGGCCAGGACCGGGCGACCGCGTCGAGGTAGCCGCGGGGGTCCACGACGCCACGAGCCACCCCGTCATCAAGCGCTTGCCAGCACACCGAGCGCGCCAGCGGGTCGGTCAGCTCGCCGAGCATCCCCGGCAGCACCGCCAGGCTGGCGCCATCGAGATCGACCGACGCCCAGGTGAGATCGGTGCAGTTGGGCAACACGACGCGGTCGGCCGGCGGAATCCGCAGGCCGCCCACCGGCGTCCGTTCCCCGGTGACGGTGACCCGGACGACCTCGGGCGGCTGCGCGACGGCATACACCCCGATGTCCAGGACGTGCGCGCGAGAGGCGGGGTATGCCGCTGGCGCCCGCCGGGTGAGCACCGCGCCGTCGCCGTCGGCCGCCACCGCGAGGGTGTCCCGGCCCGCGGTGAGCAGCCAGGCCCGCGACCATTCGCCCAGGTCCTGGCCCGAGGCCCGCTCGATCGCCCCGAGGAAGTCGTGCAGGGTTCCGTTGCCGAACGACCGGTCCCGCAGGTATGCCGTCACCCCGGCGACGAAGGCCTCGTCACCGACGAAGGCGATGAGTTGCCGGATCGCGCTGGCACCCTTGGCATAGGAGATCCCGTCGAAGTCGGACAGGCCGTCGGCGGCGGTCAGCGCGGGCGCTCCGGCGACCGGGTGGGTCGAGGGTGCGCGCTCGGCGGCATACCCCCAGGGCTTGCGAAGGATCCCGAAGTCGACCCAGGCGTCGGCGAATTCCGTTGCGCCGGTGAGGACCCGGTGGGCGAGATATTCCGCGAAGGACTCGTTGAGCCACAGGTCGTCCCACCAGGCCATGGTGACGAGATCGCCGAACCACATGTGCGCCATCTCGTGACAGACCGTCCGGGAGCGGCGCAGCACTTCGTCGGGAGTTGCCGCCCCCCGGAAGAGCAGCGAGTCACGCAGGGTGACGCAGCCGGGGTTCTCCATGGCGATCGCGTTGAAGTCCGGGACGAACACCTGGTGGTAGTCGCCGAACGGATAGCGGATCCCGAAGAGCGCGTGGTAGGCGTCGAAGGACTGCCCGGTCACCTCGAGGATCTGCGGGGCCCATCGCTCGAGCTCGGCCGCCAGCGACGCGCGAGCGTGCAGCCCGAGGGGTATGCCGTCGTGCTCGCTGTGCACCGACACGAACGGCCC
>CAZNLX010000326.1:0-2002 GCA_964573925.1 uncultured Intrasporangiaceae bacterium | reverse complement strand
ACGAGTGGCCAACCTCTTCCTCACCAAGACCGTCTACTCGGTGCTGTTGGCGCTGCTCGTGGGGATCGCGCAGCTGCCCTTCCCGCTCCAGCCGATCCACGTGACGATCACCGGCTGGTTCACCATCGGCGTGCCGGCCTTCCTGCTCAGCCTCGCCCCCAACCACGAGCGTGCGCGACCCGGCTTCGCCCGCCGGGTGCTCGGGCTGGCCCTGCCCTCGGGTGTCGTCGTCGCGGCGTGCACCTTCCTCACCTATGCGCTCACCCAGCCCGGGAGTCTGGCGAGCGAGGCTGCCCGGATGCCCGCTTCGACCGCCTCGCTCGCATGCCTCATCTGCGTCGCCACGTGGGTGCTCGCGGTCGTCGCGCGCCCCTACGAGTGGTGGAAGATCGCCCTCATCGGCCTTTCCGCTGCAGCCTATGTCGCGATCTTCGCGCTGCCGTTCACCCGCACGCTGTTCCTCCTCGACCCGAGCGACGGCACAGCCATGCGCACCGGTCTGCTCGTCGGGCTGGGCGGTGCGGTCGCCGTCGAGGCCATCTGGTGGATCCAGCGGCGCCGGCGCGGCCTCCCCCGCGCGTGGTGGGCCGCCGCCGAGGACTGAGCGCTCGCACCCGGTCCGGTCGGAGTCCGATCAGAACAATGCGCTCATGAGTGCCCGCCGGCCCGCAACCACCCGCGGGTCGCTCGCGCCGACCACGTCGAAGAGGCCGAGCAGGTGCTGGCGCACCGTGGTGCGTTCGTCACCGGCGGTCGCCCGCACCGTGTCGACGAGCCGGGCGAAGGCGTCCTCGACATGGCCACCGAGCACGTCGAGGTCCGCGGCGAGCAGCTGTGCGGGCAGGTCGAGCGGATCCGCAGCGGCCGCCGCCCGAACTGCTGCCGGGTCGACGCCCTGGGTGCGCTGGAGCAGGCGCACCTGAGCCAGTCCCAGCGCCGACTCCTCGTCCCGCGGGTCGAGCGCAAGGCCCTGCTCGTATGCCGCCGCGGCCGCCTCGAGGTCGCCCCGCTCGATCGCGTCGAAGGCCGTGACGAGGTGTGCGGGCAATTCGGGCTCGGCAGCCGTCTCGACCCCCGGGCCGGCACCCGGGGCGTCGTCACCCGCCCCGGAGCCGCTCTCGTCGACCGCCACCCGGCCAGTCACGCCGTATTGCACGGCCAGCTTGAGCAACTCGTCGATCCACGGCTGGATCTCGGCCGCGCTGAGCATGCCCGCGAAGAGCGGCACCGGCTGGCCCTGGACCAGGCCGACGACGGCGGGCACCGACTGGATCTGGAAGGCCCGCAGCAGGCCCGGGTTGGTGTCGACGTCGACGCTGGCAACCTGGAACCGACCCGCGTTGGCCCGGGCCACCTCGGCCATGACACCGACGAACGACCCCGACTCGGGCAGCCGCGCGGACCAGAGGACGACGACCACCGGCACGCGCACGCTCGTCGTGGCGACGTCCTGGAAGGTGGCGTCGGTCGCGGTGACGACCAACCCCTGACCGCTTTGACTGGCGGAGCCGGCGGGGCCGACACCGGTCGTGCCCGGGCCGCCCGCACCGACCGTCCCCGGGGCACCCGGTCCTCGGCCAGCTGCCGCGCCCGAGGGTCGCTTGAGCGAGGACAGGTCGACGGCACCACGGAGGGCGGCCGCGGTGAGGGGGCGCTGACTCATGGGCCTATTCTCACCGATCGCCCGCGAGGGCGGAAAAACGGCCCGCTCCCGCTCAGCTTCCGGACGCGGCGAACAGTTGGTCGTCGGCGGCGACGGCCTGGGCCGGCCCGCTCTCGGGCACGGTGAAGGCGACGATCTCCAGGGACCGCAGTTCCGCGCGACTGGTGATGACGCTCTTGCCGGACAGCACCGTGAAGGCGGGGGTCGGCGTGAGGGAGTTGGCCGTCGTCTCGGTGAGGACGTCCTTGCGCTCCATGGCGACGAAGACGAGGGCACCCTTGCCGGCCGGCATACGCAGTCCGCCGAGCACGCCCGTCGGCGTGTGCACGCTGGTGAGCG
>CAZNLX010000325.1:0-2011 GCA_964573925.1 uncultured Intrasporangiaceae bacterium | reverse complement strand
GCTCGCTCATCCACGTCTACTCGCTGGGCTACATGGAGCACGACCCGGACAAGCGTCGGTTCTTCGCCTACCTCAACCTCTTCGTCGCGGCCATGCTCCTGCTCGTCACGGCCGACTCCTACTTGCTCGTCTACGTGGGCTGGGAGGGCGTGGGCCTGGCCTCCTACCTGCTCATCGGCTTCTGGAACTGGAACCCGCCCTACGCCTCGGCCGCGAACAAGGCGTTCATCGCCAACCGGGTGGGCGACCTGGGCATGGGTGTGGCGATCATGCTCATGTTCTGGCAGTTCGGCGGGGTCGATTTCCGCACCGTGGGTGCCGGCGTCGAGCACGCCAATACCGCCACCCTCACCGTGATCGGCCTGTTCCTCCTGCTCGCCGCCTGCGGCAAGTCGGCGCAGTTCCCCTTGCAGAGCTGGCTCGGCGACGCGATGGCCGGCCCCACCCCGGTCTCCGCGCTCATCCACGCGGCGACCATGGTGACCGCGGGTGTCTACCTGGTCGTGCGCAGCCACCCGATCTTCGACGGGGCCCCGGATGCGCGCCTGGCCGTCGTCATCGTCGGGGCGATCACGCTGCTCTTCGGGGCGATCGTCGGCTGCGCGAAGGACGACATCAAGAAGGCCCTCGCCGCCTCGACGATGAGCCAGATCGGCTACATGATGCTCGCCGCCGGGCTCGGTCCGATCGGCTACGCCTTCGCGATCTTCCACCTGCTCACCCACGGCTTCTTCAAGGCCGGGATGTTCCTCGGCGCGGGTTCGGTCATGCACGGGATGCAGGACCGGGTGGACATGCGGACCTTCGGTGGACTGTCCACGGTCATGAAGATCACCTGGGCGACCTTCGGCCTCGGCTGGCTGGCCATCCTCGGGGTGCCGCCGTTCTCCGGCTTCTGGAGCAAGGACAAGATCATCGAGGCAGCCTTCGTCGGCGAGGGCTGGCGACCGTGGGTCTTCGGCATGGTCACCCTCGTGGGCGCGGGGATCACGGCGTTCTACATGAGCCGCCTGTTCTTCATGACCTTCCAGGGTGAGAAGCGCTGGGCCCCGGACGACCACCCGCACGAGTCGCCGCCGGTGATGACCTATCCGATGATCGTCCTGGCCGTCGGCTCGGCCCTACTCGGTCTGCTGCTCGGCCCCACGAACGCGATCGTCCACTGGCTCGAACCGGTGGTCGGAGCGGCAGAGGAGGAGCACCCGGTGCTCGCCGTGCCCATCCTCATGACCCTCACGCTGCTCGTCGTGGCGGCGGGTGTGGCTCTCGCCTGGGCCCGCTACTGGCGCGACAGCGTGCCGCGTACCGCTCCGGTGGGCAGCCTGCTCACCCGCGCGGCCCGCCAAGACCTCTACCAGGACCAGGTGAACGAGGCCCTGCTCATGCGACCCGGGATCCACCTCACCCGAGCCCTCGTCTTCCTCGACCAGCGTGGCGTCGACGGGCTCGCCGGTGGCCTGGCCGCACTCGTCGGCGGTGCCTCGTCGCGGCTGCGCCGGTTCCAGAACGGCCTGGCCCGCTCCTATGCCCTGACGATGCTCGTCGGTGTCGTCCTCGTCCTCGGCGCCGTGTGGGTGATGCAGTGATGAACCAGTTCCCCTGGCTGACCGTCATCGGCCTCATCCCGCTGATCGGCGCGCTCGTCCTCTGGGCCGTCCCCTCGCTCGCCGACCGGGCCAAGCAGATCGCGCTGGGTGCCTCGCTCGTCACCCTCGTCTTCGCCGTGGCGGCAGCCACCCAGTTCCGTGCCGACGCGACCACGAAGTTCCAGCTCGTCGAGACCCACCCGTGGATCCCCCAGTTCGGGGTGTCCTATGCGCTCGGTGTCGACGGGATTGCCCTCGCGCTCATCCTCATGTCGGTCATCCTCGTGCCGATCTGCCTGCTCGCGGCGTGGCACGACCTGCCCTCGGAGCAGGCCCACCGGGAGCGGCACTACTTCGCGCTCATGCTCGTCCTGGAGACCTTCATGGTCGGGGTCTTCGCCGCGACCGACGTCTTCCTCTTCTAC
>CAZNLX010000324.1:0-2011 GCA_964573925.1 uncultured Intrasporangiaceae bacterium | reverse complement strand
CCGTCATCCTCATCGAGCACGACATGGCCGTCGTCATGGACATCTCCGACCGGGTGTCGGTTCTCGACTTCGGCCGCCTCATCGCCGACGGTACGCCGGATGAGGTGAAGGTCAACCCGGCCGTCGTCGAGGCCTACCTCGGGGCGGAGGACCTCTGATGACCGAGCACGCGGGCACAGCACCCACGACGACCTTCCCCCGCCTGTTGCAGGGGCTGGCGGCCACCCGGCCCGAGCAGACCGCCCTCCAGGAGAAGCGTTACGGCATCTGGCAACCGATGAGTTGGCAGGTCTACGCCGCCCGGGTCGCCGACTTCGCCCACGGTCTGGCCGCGCTCGGAGTCGGGCGTGGCGAGGTCGTCGCGGTCCTCGGCGACAACCGGCCCGAATGGCTCATCGCCGAACTCGCGGCCCAGAGCATCGGTGCGGCCGTCGTCGGGATCTACCCGACGAGCATCGGGGAGGAACTCAGCCACATCCTCACCCTCGCCCGGGTGAGGGTCGTCGTCGCCGAGGACCAGGAACAGGTCGACAAGCTCATCCGGCTCATCGCGGATCGCGACCAGGGAACCGAGGCTGCGACCGGCGACGGCTCCGCAAGCGGCGCGGCCGCCCCCGAAGGCCCTCCCCTCCTGCTCGAGACGGTCGTCTACTACGACCCGCACGGCCTCGAGCAGTACACCGAGTCCTATCTGCGCGACTTCACTGCCGTCGAGGCCCTGGGCCGTGACTGGGGTGCCGAACATCCGGGCTGGCTCGACGAACAGGTCGCGCAGGGCTCGAGCGAGGACGTCGCGGTCATCTGCACGACCTCGGGCACGACGAGCCGGCCGAAGCTCGCCGAGCTGTCCCACGCCAACCTGCTCGCCATGGCCGAGCACCTCACGGCGATCGACCCGATCGACGGGAAGGACCGCTACGTGTCCTTCCTGCCCTTCGCGTGGATCGGCGAACAGATGCTCGCGGTCGCGTGCGGGCTGTCCAGGGGACTCACCTTGAGCTTTCCCGAGGATTCGGCGACCCAGAAGGCCGACATGCGCGAGATCGGCCCGGACGTGATGTTCTCGCCGCCGCGAATCTGGGAGGGGATGCTCTCCGAGGTCCAGGTACGCATCGACGAGGCCGGTCGACTCAAGCGGGCGGTCTTCGGCTGGGGCTATGCGATCGGCGACAAGGTCGCCGAGCGGCGCATCCACGGCAAGGGGGCCGGCGCGCTCGCCCCGGTCCACTGGTTGGCCGACCAGGTCGCCCTGCGCCCGGTGCGCGACCAGTTGGGCCTCGCCCGCAACGGGCACGCCTACACCGGAGGCGCCCCTCTCGGCCCGGACGTCTTCCGGTTCTTCCACGCGATCGGGGTCAACCTCAAGCAGATCTACGGCCAGACCGAGATCTGCGGCATCGCCGTCGTCCACCGCGACGACGACATCGCCTTCCACACCGTCGGCACCCCGATCGCCGGCACGGAGATCCGGATCGACGACAACGGCGAGATCCTCCTGCGATCCGCCTCGGTCTTCCAGGGCTACCACCGCAACCCCGAGGCGAGCGCCGAGGCCGTCGACTCCGAGGGGTGGCTGCACACGGGCGACGCCGGCTATCTCGACGAGCGAGGTCACCTGGTCGTCATCGACCGACAGAAGGACGTCCTCACGACGGCCGACGGCACCCGCTTCTCCTCGGCGTTCATCGAGAACAAGCTCAAGTTCAGCCCCTACATCGAGGAGGCGGTCACCTTCCCGCCAGAGGAGGGCGGTCAGGGGATGACCGCGATCGTGACGATCGACCCGCTCACGACCGGCTCCTGGGCCGAGCACGAGCGACTCTCCTACACGACCTACACCGACCTCGCCGGCAAGCACGAGGTGCAGGACCTCGTCGCCGAGGAGATCACCCGGGCCAACGAGGACCTTCCCGAGAGCATTCGGATCACCCGATTCGTGTTGTTGCACAAGCAGTTCGACCCCGACGACGACGAGATCACCCGCACCCGCAAGGTGCGCCGCAATGTCATC
>CAZNLX010000323.1:0-2020 GCA_964573925.1 uncultured Intrasporangiaceae bacterium | reverse complement strand
GCATACGAGATAAGCGCACGTGACTGGAGTTCAGACGTGTGCTCTTCCGATCTCGGGGACGGTGGCGACCGGCGTTCCTTCGGCGGCCTTCAGCGGTGTCGACACCGACACGACGTCCGCGAGGAGGACCAGGTTCTCGGTGCCGGAGATGCCCAGTTGCGGCCGGCCGGCATCGCCGTAGGCTTCGGCGGGCGGGATGACGATGAGCGCCCGGGCGCCCGGGGCGAGCCCGAGCAGGCCGGTGACAAACCCCGGCACAGTCTTGGTCGGGTCCAACTCCAGCGGCTGCGGGCTGCCGGACTCGAACGTCGAGTCCAACTGACTGCCGTCCGAACCCTTGAACAGTGCGAGATGGGCGGTGACCACGCTGCCCAGGGCGCTCGGTGTCCCGGACCCAGGCTCGAGAATCGTGCGGGTCGTGCCGGTGACGACCAGCGGACTGCTCTTCCAGGTCACCGTCGGAGCAGCCGTGGGCCCACCCCCGGACACGGCCACCGAGGCAAGCACGGCAAGGTCCGCCGCGGAACCGAACGGACCGGTGCTCACCGGGGCGGCGCTCGGGGAGGCGGTGCCGGCCGTGCCCGCCGCCGGGGCGGTCGCGGACCCGGTCGAGGAACCTCCGGTGGTCGACGGTGCCGAAGCGGTCGAGCCGCAGGCACCCAGACCGGCGAGCGCGGTGACGGCGAGGGCGGCGAGCAGGCGGGCGGCATACGGTGTGGGCACGGGTGACCTCAAGTCGTCGGACGGGGAAGCTCCGCCACTCTAGCCCGGCGGCCTATGTCGCACCGGCCGCGGCGGGTGCTACATCGCCTCGATGAGGCGAGTCACGCGTTCGTCCACGTTGACGAACGGGTCCTTGCACAACACGGTCCGTTGCGCCTGGTCGTTGAGCTTGAGATGCACCCAATCCACGCTGAAGTCGCGGCGCTTGGCCTGGGCGGCCTTGACGAACTCCCCGCGCAGCCGGGCCCGGGTGTTCTGCGGCGGGACCGTCTTGGCCCGGAAGACGTCGAGGTCGGTGGCCTCCCGGGTGGTCAACCCGCGCCGTTGGAGCAGGTAGAACAGGCCCCGACGCCGGTTGACGTCGTGGTAGGCCAAGTCGAGCTGGGCCAGCCTCGGGTCGTCCAGCGCGAGTCCGTGCTTGTCGGCGTAACGCTGGATCATCCGCCACTTGATCACCCAGTCGATCTCCCGCTCGACCAGGGCCAGGTTGTCCGTGCTCACCGCCTGTAGGGCGCGTTCCCACAGCTGCAGGACGCGTCCGTGGCTGCCCGCGGTCATCCCCTCCTGGTCGGCGAAAGCACGCACTCTGGTGAAGTATTCGGTCTGCATGTCCAGGGCCGACATGGTCCGCCCGTCCGCCAGGCGCACCTCCTTGCGCCCGGTGAGGTCATGGCTCATCTCCCGGATGGCCCGGATCGGGTTCTCCAGGGTGAGGTCCCGCATGGCCACCCCGGCCTCTGCCATCCGCAATACGAGGTCCGCCGAGCCCACCTTGAGCAGGGTGGTCGTCTCGGACATGTTCGAGTCGCCGACGATGACGTGCAGCCTGCGGAACTTCTCCGCGTCGGCGTGCGGCTCGTCCCGGGTGTTGATGATGGGGCGGCTCCGGGTCGTCGCCGAGGAGACTCCTTCCCAGATGTGGTCAGCCCGTTGGCTCAGGCAAAACGTCGTCCGCTTGGTGCCGGCAGTGAGCTTGCCCGCCCCACAGATGAGCTGCCGGCTGATGAGGAAGGGGATGAGCACGTCGGAAATTCGGCCGAACTCACCGGCCCGGCCGACGAGATAGTTCTCGTGGCAGCCATACGAGTTGCCGGCCGAATCGGTGTTGTTCTTGAAGACGTAGATGTCGCCGGCGATCCCCTCCTCGTCCAACCGCTGCTGGGCCTCCTCGGCGAGGCCCTCGAGGATTCGCTCGCCGGCCTTGTCGTGGATGACCGCCTCGTGGATCGAGTCGCACTCTGCGGTGGCGTACTCGGGATGGCTGCCCACGTCGAGGTACAGCCGCGCGCCGTTGGCG
>CAZNLX010000322.1:0-2023 GCA_964573925.1 uncultured Intrasporangiaceae bacterium | reverse complement strand
GTGCCCTGCTCATGGGCGGGCCTTTCGGGTGAGCGCGAAGTAGACCTGTTCGAGGCTGCCGTCGCCGACGACCTCGCGCGGTGACCCCTGCGCGACGGTCGCGCCGTCGGCAAGGACGACGAGATGGGTGGCCAGGGTCTGCGCCTCCTCGAAGGAGTGGGTCGTCACGACGAGGGTCGTGCCCTGGGCCTGGACGTCGCGCAGCAGGTCGTAGACGTCGAGGCGCCCATGCGGGTCGAGGCCGGCCGTCGGCTCGTCGAGGAAGACGACCTCCGGTCGGCCGACGAGCGCGGCGGCGAGCGCGAGCCGTTGCTTCTGCCCGCCCGAGAGCCGCCGGACCGTGGTCCCGGCGAAGCCGTCGATCCCCAACCGGGAGGTGAGCGCCCCGAGATCGGCTGGTTCGGCATAGAACGACGCGAGATGGCGCAGCAGACGCACCGGTTTGGTCCCGTTGGGCAGGCCACCGGATTGGAGCATGACCCCGACCCGGGCCCGGTGCTCGGGTGACGCCAGCCATGGATCGGCTCCCAGGACCCGGACCGAGCCGCCGTCGGGCCGCTGCAGGCCGACGGCACACTCGACCGCGGTGGTCTTGCCGGCGCCGTTGGGTCCCAGGACGATGGTGATCGAACCGGCCGGCGCCGACCATGTCATCGCGGAGCATGCGGCGACCGACCCGAACCTGCGGTCGAGGTCGGTGATCTGCACAGCGGGGGTCACGGGCGGCAGTCTACGAGGCCGCGCCGACCCGGTCGGCTGGTGCGGTCGGTCGGCGCTTTGACGGATCCCCGAATTACGACATACTTGCGTTGTGATTATCGCGGCGACCGAGCGGCATACCGATCAGGAGTCGGGCACCCGCGCCCGCATCCTGGCCGCCGTGTCGGAGCGCGGTCCGGTCTCCGCATCCGCGCTGGGGAAGCTGCTCGGGCTCACCGCGGCGGGAGTGCGCCGTCACCTCGAAGCTCTCGCCGACCAAGGAGCCGTCGCCGAACGCGAACCCGCAGGGGCCCACGTTCGCGGCCGCGGCCGGCCGGCCCGCGAATGGGTCATCGCCGAGGCCGGGCACGCCGCCCTGCCGTCCTCCTACGACCACCTGGCCGCCGAGGCTCTGCGCTTCCTGCGCGAGGCCGCCGGGCCGGGTGCCCTCGACTCGTTCGCCCGCTCTCGCCTGGCGCAGTTCGAGGCCCGGTATGCCGCGCAACTCGCCGCCGTCGGCGACTCACCCGCGCTGCGGGCTCAGGCGCTCGTGGCCGCGTTGACCCGGGACGGCTTCGCCGCCTCCGCGCGCCCGGTAGGGTCTGGGACTCGGACCGGGGTCCAGGTGTGCCAGGGGCACTGCCCGGTCCAGCACGTGGCGGCCGAGTTCCCCCAGTTGTGCCAGGCGGAGACCGATGCCTTCTCCCGGCTGCTCGGTGTCCACGTGCAACGGCTGTCGACGCTCGCGCGTGGGCAGCACGTGTGCACGACGTTCGTTCCGATCCCCGCTGTCCCTGCTCCCACCCCAGCACCGAAAGGCGTGACCTCGTGACCGACATCGAGCACCTCAACCCTGGGCTCGCCGGACTCGGACGGTACGAATACGGCTGGTCCGACGCCGATGCCGCCGGGGCGAGCGCCCGACGCGGCCTCAACGAGGACGTCGTGCGCAACATCTCCGCGCTGAAGAACGAGCCGGAGTGGATGCTCGAACTGCGCCTGAAGTCGTTGCGCCTCTTCGACCGCAAGCCGATGCCGTCCTGGGGGAGTGACCTGACCGGCATCGACTTCCAGAACATCAAGTACTTCGTCCGGTCCACCGAGAAGCAGGCCACCACCTGGGAGGAACTGCCGGCGGACATCAAGAACACCTACGACCGGTTGGGTATCCCGGAGGCGGAGAAGCAGCGGCTCATCGCCGGCGTGGCCGCTCAGTACGAGAGCGAAGTCGTCTATCACCAGATCCGTGAGGACCTGGAGGAGAAGGGTGTCATCTTCGTCGACACCGACACCGGACTGCGGGAGTACGAAGACCTCTTCCGTG
>CAZNLX010000321.1:0-2037 GCA_964573925.1 uncultured Intrasporangiaceae bacterium | reverse complement strand
CCGGCCTGGATCGGCGCGGCCTACTTCTCCACCTCGTCGCCCTCGTTCGCCAACCCCGCCGTGACGATCGCCCGGTCGGCGACCGACACCTTCTCGGGGATCGCCCCGGGCAGTGTCCTGGCCTTCATCGGCGCTCAACTCGTCGGGGCGTTCGTCGGGGCGGTGCTCACCGAGGTCTTCCACCCGCGCACCGGGGTGCCCGAGCCGCTCGACCTGCCCGAGCCGGTGCACGCCCCGGGACGGCCGGGCGAGGGCTCCTGACCGGCCCGGCCGGACCCGCGGGTATGCCGCGCGCCCGCCGGCGAGCGGACGGCATACCCGCGGGTCCGGCGGGCGGCATACCGGAGTCAGTGGGTGGGCCAGAGGCGGGGCCGCAGGGCGAGCGAGACGTAGACCAGCCCGACGAGCACCGGCACCTCGATGAGCGGGCCGACCACCCCGGCCAGGGCCTGGCCGCTGGTGACCCCGAAGGTCGCGATGGCCACCGCGATGGCCAGCTCGAAGTTGTTGCCGGCCCCGGTGAAGGCGAGGGTCGTGGTGCGCTCGTAGCCCATCCCGAGCCCGCGCCCGAGCAGGAATCCGCCGCCCCACATCAACGCGAAATAGGCCAGCAGCGGTAGCGCGATCCGGGCGACGTCCAGGGGTTGGCTGGTGATCTGTTTGCCCTGCAGGGCGAAGAGGACGACGACGGTGAAGAGCAGTCCGTAGAGCGCCCAGGGCCCGACGCGCGGCAGGAACGAGCGCTCGTATGCCGCCCGCCCCCACCGTCGCTCGCCCAGCCGGCGGGACAGGTAGCCCGCGATGAGCGGGATGCCGAGGAAGATGAGCACGGACGTGGCGATCTGGGCGGCCGAGACGTCGAGCGCGGCTTGCGCGAGCCCGAGCCAGCCGGGCAGCACGGTGAGGTAGAACCAGCCGAGCCCGGCGAAGGCGAGAACCTGGAAGATCGAGTTGAGGGCGACGAGGACGGCGGCGGCCTCTCGGTCGCCGCAGGCGAGGTCGTTCCAGATGATGACCATGGCGATGCAGCGAGCAAGGCCGACGATGATGAGCCCGGTCCGGTAGGCCGGCAGGTCGGGAAGCAGCAGCCAGGCCAGGGCGAACATGAGCGCCGGCCCGATGACCCAGTTGAGCAGCAGGCTCGCCACGAGCATCCGGCTGTCGCGGGTGACCGTGTCGAGCTTGTCGTAGCGCACCTTGGCCAGGACCGGATACATCATGACGAGCAGGCCCAGGGCGATGGGGAGCGAGACCCCGCCCAGCTCCACGACCGAGAGCAGGTCACCCAGGCCGGGAATGAGCCGCCCGAGCAGGAGCCCGACGACCATGGCCAGGCCGATCCACAGGGGTAGGTAGCGGTCAGTGGTCGAAAGCCGGGGCGCTTCGGTGCGCGCGGTGGTCACGGTGACTCCCATGTATCGACAGCCGTCAATGCCTTGAGCCTACTCCGAGCACAGCCCATCGCATTGACAGATCTCGATGCGTGACGGTTCAATACTCATTGACAGTTGTCAATGTGTGAGGTGACTTCATGGCCGACCGCCGCCGCCCGTCCGTTCTCTTCGTCTGCGTGAAGAACGGGGGCAAGTCGCAGATCGCGGCCGCCCTCATGCGCGCGCGGGCGGGGGAGGCCATCGAGGTCCACTCCGCAGGCACCGCCCCCGGCTCCGGGCTCAACGAGGAGGCTCGCGTCTCGGTCGAGGAGATCGGCGCGTCGATGGCCGGGGAGTTCCCCAAGGCGATCGACCCGGCCCTGCTGGCCCGCGTCGACCGGGTCGTCGTCCTCGGCAGCGAGGCCACCGTCGCGCCGGTGCCGGACATGGTCGGCACCATCGTCACCTGGGAGACCGACGAGCCGTCCCAACGCGGCATCGGCGGGATGGAACGGATGCACCTGGTCCGCGACGACATCGCGGCGCGGGTCGCCGCTCTCGCCGACGAACTCACCGCTCAGCCCGAGCCCGCGCCGCAGACCGACCCGGCCGCTGTTGATGGCGCCTCCGAGGTGCGGAATGTGGTCATTGTGGGGTCGGGTCC
>CAZNLX010000320.1:0-2038 GCA_964573925.1 uncultured Intrasporangiaceae bacterium | reverse complement strand
GCAGTTCGCCATCACGACGGTGTACCACTTCCTCTTCGTCCCCATCACCATCGGCATCACGGCCCTCATCGCCGTCATGCAGACCTTCTGGCACCGGACCGGTGACGGCCACTGGCTTCGCCTGACAAAGTTCTTCGGCAAGCTCTTCATGATCAACTTCGCGTTGGGGTTGGTCACCGGGATCGTCCAGGAGTTCCAGTTCGGGATGAACTGGAGCCTCTACAGCCGGTTCGTCGGGGACATCTTCGGCGCCCCGTTGGCCTTCGAGGCGCTGCTGGCCTTCTTCCTCGAGTCGACCTTCCTCGGCCTGTGGATCTTCGGCTGGGACCGGCTGCCCAAGAAGCTGCACTTGGCGACCATCTGGCTGGTCCACCTGGGCACCGTTTTCTCGGCCTTCTTCATCCTCGCCGCGAACTCGTTCATGCAGAACCCGGTGGGCTACACCTTCAACGCCCAGACCAACCGAGCCGAACTCGACGACTTCGTCGCGGTGTTGTTCAACAAGGTGCAGTTGGCGACCTTCCCGCACGTCGTCCTGGGGGCCTACATGACCGCCGGCGCCTTCATCATGGGCATCGCCCTGCACCACCTGCGCAAGCAGGCCCTCGACCACGGACCGGACGTCGCGATGTACCGCAAGGCGGTCCGCTTCGGCGCGATCGTCGCCCTCGTGGCCAGCCTCGGCGTCATCGGCTCCGGCGACATCCAGGGCAAGGTGATGACCGAGGTGCAGCCGATGAAGATGGCGGCGGCCGAGGGCCTCTACGAGACCCGGACCAGCGCCCCGTTCTCCATCCTCACCATCGGCTCCCTCGACGGCACCTCCGCCAAGCCGATCCTCGAGGTCCCCGGCCTGCTGTCCTTCCTGGGCACCGGCTCCTTCAGCGGTGAGATCAAGGGCATCACCGACGTTCAGGCCGACAGCGTGGCCCGCTACGGCGCCAACCCGCTGACCGCCTCGTCGTCCTATGTCCCGGTCATCTGGATGACCTACTGGAACTTCCGCCTCATGATGGGCGCCGGTTTCCTCACGATGATCTTTGCCGTCATGGCGCTGTGGAAGACCCGCGGCCAGGGCGTCGTCACCTCGGCGATATGGAAGCACATCGCGATCTGGACCCCGCTGCTGCCGGTGCTGGCCAACTCCTTCGGCTGGATGTTCACCGAGGTCGGCCGCCAGCCCTGGATCGTCAACGGCCTGATGACCACCGCCGCGGGCGTGTCGACGACCGTCGACGCCACGAGCGTGTGGATCTCGATGATCGTCTACACCCTGCTCTACGGCCTGCTGGCCGTCGTCGAACTCAGGCTGCTGCTGCGCTACATCAAGCCGGGGGCGGTGCCGGTCGAGGCACCCAAGGACCCCGCCGACCGGGCCGAAGACGAACCCTTCGTCTTCGCCTACTGATCCAAGGAACCCCGACCATGTCTGACCTGTCCACTCTCCAGATCGTCTGGTTCGTCCTCATCGCCGTCCTCTGGATCGGCTACCTCGCCCTCGAAGGCTTCGACTTCGGCGTCGGCATGCTCCTTCCCATCCTCGGCCGCAGTCACCAGCGCGGCGCCGACGGCGTCAAGGACTCCGAGGCCCGCAAGCGCGTGCTGCTCAACACCATCGGCCCCGTCTGGGACGGCAACGAAGTGTGGGTGCTCACCGCCGGTGGGGCGATGTTCGCGGCCTTCCCCCAGTGGTACGCCACCCTCTTCAGCGGCTTCTACCTCGCCCTGGCCCTCATCCTCGTCGCGCTCATCCTGCGCGGCATGGGCCTGGACTACCGCCACAAGGTCGACTCCGACACCTGGCGCAAGCGCTGGGACCTGGCGATCACCGGCGGCAGCTTCCTCGCGGCCCTGCTCTGGGGCGTCGGTCTGACTAACATCGTCTATGGCACTCCGATCAAGGCCAACCCGGCGGTCAAGAGTGACTACCTCTTCGACGGCAACCTGTTCACCCTGCTGGGCATCGTCCCGCTCATCGGCGGACTCACCTTCGTCGGGCTGTTCCTCACCCACGGCGCCTTCTTCATCGCGCTCAAGA
>CAZNLX010000319.1:0-2043 GCA_964573925.1 uncultured Intrasporangiaceae bacterium | reverse complement strand
AGGCCGGCCCACACGTTGTTGTAGTTGATGCCGGCCGCCATGACGTAGACGAGCACCTCGTCATCCCCGATCGCCGGGACCTCGACGACCTCCTGCTGGAAGGCCTGCCTGGGCGGGCCGAACCGCTCGGGACGGATGAGCCAGGCGTGCATCTTCTCGGGCACCTCGCCCAGAGGTGGCATCTCGCCCAGGTCGTAGAGTTCCTTGGCCATCGTGGGGGTCCTCTCTGTCGCAGAGCTGTGGTGCGCCGCGCCGCGGCGGATGATTGCGGTCGGGGAAGAGTCGGTCAGTGGTGGGCGTCGGCGGCCGGCTCGACGAGCTCGACGAGCACACCCCCCGCGTCCTTGGGGTGCACGAAGTTCACCCGGCTGTTGCTCGTCCCGCGCTTGGGCACGTCGTAGAGCAGCCGCACGCCACGCGCGCGCAGGGTGGCGCAGACCGCGTCGATGTCGGCGACCCGGTAGGCCATCTGCTGGATCCCCGGGCCGGACTTGGCCAGGAAGCGACCGATCGTCGACTCGGGCGTGAGCGGCGCGAGCAACTGGATGCACGAGCCGGAGTCGCCGACGGCCATCATGGCCTCCCGCACCCCCTGCTCCTCGTTGACCTCCTCGTGGAGCATCGTCATGCCGTAGGTGTCCCGGTAGAAGGCAATGGCCGCGTCGAGGTCGGGGACCGCCACACCGACGTGGTCGATCATCGTGAACAGGGGAGAGTCGGTCATAGCGCGAGCCTAGGCGTACACGGCATACGCAGGTATGCCGTGCGGCGTCACATTCCCCACATTGGCGAGCAACTTCGAAATCATGCGCGAAAGCCGCTTCGCGCGACCCCCATCAGCCCCCATAAACACCCACCACGCGGTCGATCCCGGGGTCGATCCCACAGGCGAGGGCGTGGCCGACCCGAAGGGTCCGCGCGGCGCCTGACCTCTCTCGGTGTGTCCAGCCCCACCCCCGCCTCCGGGGGCGGGGCTGGCGCGCCCGCGGCTAGAGTGGCAAGGACATCCGTGTCCCACCCAGTCTTTCCCAGAGTCTTTCCACAGGCCCCTGTTGGAGGTTGCGCAATGAGCTCGAACACCTCGGTCATCGTCGCCGGAGCCCGCACGGGGATGGGTCGCCTCCTCGGTTCGCTCAAGGACTTCTCGGCCACCGACCTCGGCGGGATCGCCATCAAAGGCGCCCTGGACAAGGCCGGCATCTCGGGCGATCAGGTCGACTACGTGATCATGGGCCAGGTCCTGCAGGCCGGCTGCGGCCAGGTCACCGCACGGCAGGCGGCGGTCAAGGGCGGCATCCCCATGGGGGTGCCGGCGATCACCATCAACAAGGTGTGTCTCTCGGGCATCAACGCGATCGCCACCGCCGACCAGCTCATCCGGGCCGGCGAGTGCGAGATCGTCGTGGCCGGCGGCATGGAGTCGATGACCAACGCCCCGCACATGCTGGAGAAGAGCCGCGAGGGCTACAAGTACGGCACCGTGAAGATGCGCGACCACATGGACTACGACGCGCTCTACGACGTCTATACCGACCAGCCCATGGGTGGGCTCACCGAGAGCGTCAACGGCGCGAGCGCCGACTACACCTTCACCCGCGAGGAGCAGGACGCCTTCTCCGCCCGCAGCCACGAGCTGGCCGCCAAGGCGTGGAAGGACGGCCTGTTCGACGACGAGGTCGTGCCGGTGCTCATCCCGCAGCGCAAGGGCGAGCCGATCGAGTTCAAGGCCGACGAGGGCGTGCGCGGCACGACGACCGCCGAGTCGCTCGGCGGGCTGCGTCCGGCCTTCAGCAAGACCGGCACGATCACCGCCGGTTCGGCGAGCCAGATCTCCGACGGTGCGGCTGCGGTCGTCGTCATGAGCAAGGCCAAGGCGCAGGAGCTCGGCCTCACGTGGCTCGCCGAGATCGGTGCCGCCGGCTATGTCGCCGGCCCGGACTCCTCGCTCCAGTTGCAGCCGGCCAATGCCGTGCGCAGGGCCTGCGAGAAGGAGGGCATCACGCCCGCCGACCTCGACCTGCTCGAGCTCAACGAGGCCTTCGC
>CAZNLX010000318.1:0-2049 GCA_964573925.1 uncultured Intrasporangiaceae bacterium | reverse complement strand
TCGTTGATCGCTGTGCGGGCGGCGATGGAGGCGGCGAGCAGTTCGTCGGGCAGCGGTCCCGCGACCCGGACGAGCTGGTAGTCGGCGGCGTGCGCGCGGGCGTGGTCGTATGCCGCGTCCCGCAGCCGGGCGGTGTCGGGGGAGAGGGTGAGCCGACGGCATACCGAGGTGTAGACGTGGACGTAGCCCCGTTCGGCGACCCACGAAGGGGCGGGGACGCTCGCCCACCGGTCGAGGCCGAGCACGGTGCGGCCGTCGACGACCGCGAGATCCTCGAGCCCGTCGAGCAACGCGGCGCCGTGGCCGCGGCGACGGTGCGCAGGGTGGACGGTGAGCTGGAACCACGCGCTGTCGAGGTTGTCCCAGCTGCTCGTGAAGACCCCTCCCACCGCCACGACGCCACCTTCGACGACCCCCACGAGGTATGCCGGTGGGTCACCGTCGAAGCCGTGCCGCAGCATCCCGACGAAGTCCCGCCGGGTCTGTGGGTCCACCCAGGGGACGTCGAGGGCGTCGGCGGCCACGAGCGCGTCGTGGGCGGCGGCGACGAGCCCGGCGTCGTCGAGGTCGAGCTGGTGAAGGTCCACGACAGTCAGGGTGCGCCACCCACCCCCGGTGGGTCGAGTGCTTTTCGGGTCGGCGCCTCCGGCCGAGGTGCGGAAATGGGCCGGTCGGCCGGAGTTGGGTGCGGGGATGGGCCGGTGGACCGGGGTAGGTGTCGGAAATGGGCCGCTGGGAGGCCCTCAGACCGGCCCATATCCGACACCTCGCGGCCGGTGCGGGTGCCGGCGAGGTCAGCCGGCGGTGATCCCGCGTGCGGCGAAGGCATCCCGAACCGCGTCGGCAGCGGCAGCGCCGTCGCGGGCCAACGCCACCCGGTAGGTCGCCGTGGCCGCCGCGTCGAAGCTCGTGTCCGGCGCGTAGTCGAACTGGCTCAGCACGAGCGTCGTGTCCCAGGCTCGCGTGCCGAGGCCGAGACCGGCATACGCCTTGCGGATCTCCCACAACGCCTGCGACCAGATCTGCCCGTCAAAGTGGACCTCGCCGATGGCGTCCTCGACGGTGAGACCGCTCTGGAAGCTGCGGATGCAGTGGACCGGGCCGGGCGTGTAGGACGTCGCGTCCCAGTCCATCGGGCACCCCTCCGGGGCGTTGACCGGCCAGCCGTAGTGTTCGGCGGCATCGAGGCCGACCGTGACCGCGAAGTAGTCGCCCCACGCCTCCCCGATCGAGCCCGCCTGCAGGCTCGCGCCGAAGCCGGGGACCTGCGACTGGTGCACCGCGTGGCCGTATTCGTGGACGATGACCTCCGCGTCCTCTGCGTCGTCGACCCCGCCCTTGCCGAAGCGCAGCCGGAAGGGCTGGTCGGTCTGATAGCTGTTGTCGCCGCCGAACTGGTCGATCTTGAGGTCGAGCGACTGGCGGAGGATGCCGGGGTGGCGCACCTCGTCGAAGCCGAGGCTTTGCAGGTACTCCTGCGCCTGGTTGACCCAGAAGTAGCCCATGACCTGCTCGAACTGGTCGGCGTGCCGGCTGTAGACGAAGGTATTGGTCGCGCTGAAGGCCGGCGTGCCGGTGGCCGACTGCACGGTCACCCAGGCGCCGCGCAGGTAGCCCGAGCCGTCGAGATTGCGCAACTGCACCATCGCGTATGCCGTGTCCGGCACCGCCTTGTCGGCATCGTTCTGGTCGGTGAGGGTCTCGATGCCGGTGGACTGGACCGGGTTGACCATGAACACCTGGGCCGTGCCCGTCGAGGTGCCCGGCGTGGGCTTGGCCGCCTGGGCCGGCGGAGCGAGCAGTGCTGACGCGGCCAGTGCCGAGGTGGTGGCGAGGAGGGCCAGCGTCGAGCGGGTCCGGCGACCGGCGGGGTGGGGGTCCATGGTCACTCCTGTGTGACAGCGGTCCCGCCCGGCGACCTGGTTGCGACCGAGCGGAGGGGTCGGAGACGACCCTAGCCCGTGGGGGCAAGATCGGAGGTGGGTGCGGCAATTGCTCCCCGGGGCGGCATACCGGTTCCGCGGGGAACTGCTCGAGTGGGGAGTTGCC
>CAZNLX010000317.1:0-2062 GCA_964573925.1 uncultured Intrasporangiaceae bacterium | reverse complement strand
GACGACGCCGACCTGAGCATCATCCAGGGGATGAAGGTGGCCGTCATCGGCTACGGCAGCCAGGGCCACGCCCACGCCCTCAACCTGCGCGACTCGGGTGTCGACGTGCGGGTCGGCCTGGCCGAGGGCAGCAAGAGCCGCCCGAAGGCCGAGGCGGAGGGCCTGCCGGTCAAGACCGTCGCCGCGGCGGTCAAGGAGGCCGATCTCGTCGTCATCCTCACCCCCGACCAGGTGCAGCGGAAGGTCTACGCCGACGACATCAAGCCCAACCTCAAGGAGGGCGCGGGCCTGCTCTTCGGTCACGGCTTCAACATCCGGTTCGGCTACATCCAGCCCGAGGCCGGTTCGGACGTCCTCATGGTGGCCCCGAAGGGCCCCGGGCACCTGGTGCGCCGCGAGTTCAACGACGGCCGTGGTGTGCCGGTGCTCGTCTGTGTCGAGCAAGACGCCTCGGGCCGGGCCTGGGACATCGCCAAGTCCTACGCGAAGGCGATCGGTGGACTGCGTGCCGGCGGCATCAAGACGACGTTCACCGAGGAGTGCGAGACCGACCTCTTCGGTGAGCAGGCGGTCCTCTGCGGCGGGGCGTCGCAGTTGGTCATGTATGGCTTCGAGACTCTCGTCGAGGCCGGCTACCAGCCGGAGGTCGCCTACTTCGAGTGCCTGCACGAGCTCAAGCTCATCGTCGACCTCATGGTCGAGGGTGGGATTGCCAAGCAGCGTTGGTCGGTTTCGGACACGGCCGAGTACGGCGACTACGTCTCGGGCCCTCGGGTCATCGACCCGAGCGTCAAGGAGAACATGCGCGCAGTGCTCGCCGACATCCAGAGTGGCACCTTTGCCCGCCGGTTCATCGCCGACCAGGACGCCGGTGCGCCGGAGTTCCACGCCTTGCGTGCCAAGGGTGCCCAGCACCCGATCGAGGCCACCGGTCGCGACCTGCGCAAGCTCATGAGCTGGATCAAGGACACCGACAGCGACTACACCGAGGGTTCGGCCGCGCGTTGACGTCGTGGTGGGCAGGCGCGCCGACAATGCCGCGTGCGTCGTCCGTCGCGTCGGCGAGGTAGCCTCACTGTCCATGTCTCGACCCCTACCGGTATGCCGCCTGCGCGCCTCGCGCGGCGGCATACCCGTGAGGTAGTGCTGTGCTGGACAATCTGCCCTATCCCGTGGTCTACGGTCTGTTCTTCGTCGGTGCCCTGATCCGCGCGAACGTCACCTACTGGATCGGCCGGGGTGCCCGCAGCGGCGGCGAGACCACTCGGGCCGGCCGTCGGTTGAACAGCCCGATGGTTCGCCGGGCCGAGACGGTCGTGGCGCGCTTCGGGGCTCCGGCGGTCGCGCTGTCCTTCCTCACCGTCGGCATCCAGACCGCGCTCAACTTCGCGGCAGGGGTGCTGCGGATGCCGCTGTGGCGCTACGAGATCGGGGTTGTCGTCGGGGCCCTGGTGTGGGCCGGGATCTACTCGACGATCGGTTTCGCGGTCTTCGCGGTCCGGGTGAGCGAGGCGCCGTGGCTCTGGGTGCTCGGTGCGCTGGCCCTGGTCCTGCTCGTGTATGCCGCGACTCGATTGACCACGCGCCGGATCGCCGCGGCGGAGCCGTTCCCTGGCCCGGAGGGTTCCGACGCAGATCCGGCCGCGACCTCCACGCCTCGGGGCTGAGTAGGGTTCCCCCAGACTGTCCGAGCAGAGGTCCCTCGAACGGAGCGAGGCGGAGTATGGCGCAGCTGGCCCGGGGTGGTGAGGGTGATCGGGGTGACGGCTCGGGCAGTGCCCTACGGCGTCCCGCACCGGAGGGCGTCGCCGTTCCAGGGGCCGAGTTCCGGGCCCAAGCCGTTGAGGTGACGCGGCAGCGGCGGCCCGAGGTCGACCCGCGAGCGATTGCGCTCAGCCTGACCCTGGCCCGGATCGCCGCCACTCACCAGCACCGCTCCGAGGCCGCGGTGCACCGTGCGCGCGGCTGGAGCTACAGCGGTTTCCGGGTCCTTTACATGATCTGGCTCGCCGAGCCGGTGGAGGCCCGCGACCTGGCCCGGTTCGCCGCGCACATCCAACTC
>CAZNLX010000316.1:0-2067 GCA_964573925.1 uncultured Intrasporangiaceae bacterium | reverse complement strand
TGGTCGATCTGCAGCCCGTGCTCCGGGATGCGGTGGTGCCTGCACTGCCGTTCCAGCCGGTGTGCCGCGCCGACTGCCCGGGGTTGTGCTCCGAGTGCGGGGCGGCCCTCGCGCAGGAGCCGGACCACCGACACGACGTGATCGACCCCCGATGGGCATCGCTCGGCGGACTGCTGAGCGAACGCCCCGAAGAGAACAGGACCTGACGTGGCCGTTCCGAAGAGGAAGACCTCGCGCTCCAACACCCGCTCGCGCCGGGCGAACTGGAAGGCCACCGCGGCCGTCCTGACGACCTGCCCGCGTTGCGCGCAGCCCACCCCGCCGCACCAGGCGTGCCCGTCGTGCGGCACCTACAAGGGGCGGCACATCGCCGCTGCCGAGCGCTCCGAGCACCAGCGCTGACCCCGCCGTCATGGCAGCGGGCGGGGGAGGACCGGTCCCTTCCCTGACGACCCTGCGTGACTACCTCATCGGGGTCATCGGGGAATCGGTGGACGACGAAGTGCTCGAACGAGCCCTCACCCACCGTTCGTACGCCTACGAGAACGGTGGGCTGCCCAACAACGAGCGCCTGGAGTTCCTCGGCGACTCCGTGCTCGGTTTGGTCATCACCGACACCCTGTATGCCGCGCACCCCGACCTGCCCGAGGGCCAGTTGGCCAAGCTGCGCGCCTCGGTGGTCAACATGCGGGCACTGGCCGACGTGAGCCGCACCATCGGGCTGGGCAGTTACGTCCGGCTCGGACGCGGTGAGGAGGCCACCGGAGGCCGGGACAAGGCCTCGATCCTGGCCGACACGATGGAGGCGATCATCGGCACCCTCTATCTGTCCGGAGGGTTGTCGGCGGCGAGCCGTTTCGTGCACCACCTGTTCGACCCGTTGCTGTCGGCCGCCGCGCGGCTCGGCGCCGGGCTGGACTGGAAGACCAGCCTGCAGGAGCTGTGTTCGTCCGGCTCGCTCGGCTCCCCGGAATACCGGATCGTCGAGTCCGGGCCGGACCACGAGAAGAACTTCACCGCAGCGGTCGTCGTGGGCGACGAGTCGCTGGGCGAGGGGGCCGGGCGCTCCAAGAAGGAGGCCGAACAGGCCGCCGCCGAACAGGCCTGGCTCGAGCTCACCGCCCGCCGGGAGCGCGAGAACGCCGCCGACCTCTCGCCCTCGTCCGGGGCCGCTCCCGAATCCGCGCTCGCGTCGGTGGACGGAACGGACTGACCGGTATGCCGGAGCTGCCCGAGGTCGAGGTGGTCCGGCGTGGCCTGGCAGAGCACGTCGTCGGGCGCACCATCGCCGACGTCGAGATCCGCGGCACCCGGGTGGCCCGTCGGCACGCCCCAGGGCCGGCCGATCTCGTCGCCCGGGTGCAGCACACCACCGTCGCGGACGCCCGGCGGCGTGGGAAGTACCTGTGGCTCGAGCTGGCCGGACCCGACGGGGACCGCGGCGCCCTGCTGCTGCACCTGGGGATGAGCGGACAGTTGCTCGTCCAACCCGCCGGGGCAGCCGACGAACGGCACCTGCACGCCCGGTTCGGCTTCGCTGACGACGGGCCGGAGCTGCGGTTCGTCGACCAACGGACGTTCGGCGGCATGGCACTGGCCGACCTGAGCCCAGCGGGGATCCCCGAGACCATCGGGCACATCGCCCCCGATCCGTTCGAGGCGGCATACGACCAGGCGACCGTCATCGCGCGCTTGCGGGGGCGGCACAGCGCGGTCAAACGGGGGCTGCTCGATCAGGGCATCGTCTCGGGGATCGGCAACATCTACGCCGACGAGGCGCTGTGGCGCGCGAAGGTCCACGGCAACCGGCCCTCGGACTCCCTGTCCCGACCCGCCCTCGGACGCATCCTCGACCATGCCAGGGAGGTCATGAGCGAGGCTCTGGCCAAGGGCGGGACGAGTTTCGACGCGCTCTACGTCAACGTCAACGGGGCGTCGGGCTACTTCGACCGGTCGCTCGCGGCATACGGCCAGGAGGGTATGCCGTGTCCGAGGTGCGGGACCCCGATCCGGCGGGAGCACTTCATGAACCGGTCGTCCTTCTTCTGCCCCCGATGCCAGCCGGCG
>CAZNLX010000315.1:0-2068 GCA_964573925.1 uncultured Intrasporangiaceae bacterium | reverse complement strand
GTCTCGCGCTGGACTACCTCGACTTCGAGACCCGCTCGTTCATGGGCATCCACACGGCCGAGGAGCGCGCGCGTCACCTGGAGACCGGCTCGTATGCCGCCCCCGACGACGTCGAGGGCGACTTCGAGGACGAGCTCGAAGCATCGGCCCAGTCGATGGTTCGGCACTCGCCGGTCGCCCCGGAGAAGCCGGCTGCGGTTGGGGCCGTGACCCCGGTCGGCGGTGGCGCCGTCGCCGGCCCGTCGGTCTCGGCGGTCGATCACGCCGATGAGGTGATCTCCGGCGCCGGTGCTGCCTCAGCTCGGGAGGTCAGCGTCGAGATCCACTCCTCGCAGGACCTGTTGGCCAAGTTCCAGGGCCGCACCGCCGATGCGCCGATGTGCATGACCTGCGGCACGAAGATGCGCCCAGCTGGGTCCTGCTACGTCTGCGAGGGCTGCGGGAGCACCAGCGGCTGCAGCTGAGCGGCATGCCAAGGCGGCCTCGTCCACGACGTGACGGGGCCGCCGCCACCCCAAGACACAGCGGGTGGGGCCTGCGGGGAAGCCCGGCCCCACCCGTTGTCATGTCCGGTCACGGTTGGGAGAGGTCGTGAGCGGCGGCGTGCCTCATCCAATGTGATTGAAGCCTCAAGTGACTGGGGGACCATCGACCCAAGCGCCGCCCGGGGACGTTGCTGACGATTGAGGAGTCAACAACCACCGATCCGGTCACCCCGGAACTGCCAAGGACACGATCCTCATGCGCACCATCATCGACAAGTTGATCTCCTGGACCGGTCTGGTCACGGCCGCGGTCCTTCTCGTTGCCGGCGGACTGCTCACCTGGGCGAGCAACTTCGTCGCCGACAACGTCCGCACGCAACTGCTCGACCAGCAGATCACCATGCCGGCCGGTCCGGCCATCGAGGACCCGCTCATCAAGCCCTACCTGGCGCCCTACGCCGGGCAGCAGATGCAGACGGGTGAGCAGGCCAAGGCCTACGCCGACCACTACATCCTCGTGCACATGAACAAGTCCTCGGCCGGCAAGACCTACGCCCAGGTCTCCTCCGAGTACATGAAGCTCAAGGCCACCCCCGGCGCCGACCAGGCCGAGGTCACCAAGCTCGGCGAACTCCGCCAGTCCCTCTTCATGGGTTCGACCCTGCGCGGCCTGCTCCTCAACGCCTACGCGTTCGGGACCATCGGGACCATCGCGCAATATGCCGCCTACGCCGCCTTCGGCGGCGGTGTCCTTCTCGCGGTGCTGGCCATGCTCGGCCTGCGGCACGCGGCCCGCGTTGCTCCGTCGGCCGGCCCGGCAGCCGAATCGCGCAAGGAGCTGGCGCTCGTCTGACCACAGGCGTCCCGAGTCGACGCACTCGGAGAATCCTGATGTGTCCCCCTGGGGGGTGAGGTCACCGACCTCACCCCCCAGGTCCGTCTCAGGGCGTCGGGCGGCCGCGGCGGGGGAGCGGGCCGACCTCTCGCGGCATACGTCCTGCATCGGTGAGGGTGCGCCGGACGAGCATCTCGATGTTCCTCGCGCCGGCGGGGCGGGGGTGGGCGTCCCTCCCCGCCCGTTTCGAGAAGCACGCCGTGAAGCAGTGGGTGGTGTCGTGATCACGACACCACCCACTGCTTCACAGGCGCCTTCTTGATGGCGAGATGGGCGCGATGACGCGATGGGCGGGATGGCGGGATGGCGAGAGGGGCGTCACTGCGCCGCCCGGGCGCCTCACTCCGAGGACGTCGGGCGGCCGCGACGGGGGAGCGGGCGGGCCTCGCGCGGCATACGTCCTGCCTCGTGGAGCGCGCGACGGACGAGCACCTCGATCTGGGCGTTGACGCTGCGCAACTCGTCGTCGGCCCAGCGCACCAGCGCCGAATGCACGGCCGGGTCGAGCCGCAACAGCACCGCGTGCCGTTGCGGCTTGACCCGTCGCCCGTCGGCACCTTCGCCGGCCACCGCGGACGCGGGGTCAACCGACGATTCGGCCATTGGGTCGGCCGCAGCCTCTGTGGTGGGGGGCGGGCGGGTTTCGCCTGGCGACGCGGTCATGGCGAGGCCGATGCTTGGGGTCTCG
>CAZNLX010000314.1:0-2072 GCA_964573925.1 uncultured Intrasporangiaceae bacterium | reverse complement strand
CTCGCGTAGCCAGTTTGGAAGACTGGGGCTCTACCATTGAGCTACGCCCGCGGGTCGTGATGTGCGCGTTGTGACCGCGCCACCACGGGGGGCTAGCCTAGTCCCGCCCGCCCGGATCGCGCGAACTACGACCTGACCCAGGTCCTCGCCCGTCCCGTCGTGGGCTCGGTGCCCCGGTCGGTATGCCGCCCGCGCACCACCGGGGTATGGCGCAGTTTGGTAGCGCGTCCGCTTTGGGAGCGGAAGGCCGTCGGTTCGAATCCGGCTACCCCGACCAACCCAGTTCGTTGGCCGGTGGGGGGATGGCTGAGCTGGGGCGGGCGGGCGCGGACCGGCACCCCGCGGGATTCGGCCGGGACGTCGGCGGGCCGCTAGCATGGACCGGATTGCCCGCCGCCGCTGCGCCGGTCGGTCCCCGCTCGTGCAGGCACGGGAGGGGCGTCTGCGCGACGGCATACCCCCTTGTGACTGGAGTATCCGCAGTGAAGAGCGCCGTCGAGACCCTCAGCCCGACCCGGGTGAAGCTGACCATCGAGGTCTCCGCCGAGGAGTTCCAGCCCAGTCTCGACGAGGCCTACAAGACCATCGGCACCCAGATCCAGGTCCCGGGCTTCCGTCGCGGCAAGGTCCCGGCGCGGATCATCGACCAGCGGTTGGGCAAGGGTGCGGTCCTGCAGGAGGCCGTCAACGACGCCATGCCGAAGTTCTACGGCCAAGCGCTCGAAGAGCACTCGGTCCGCCCGCTGGGCCAGCCCGAGGTCGATGTCACCGAGGTCCCCGTCGAGGACGGCCAGTCCCTCGTCTTCACCGCCGAGGTCGACAAGCGCCCCGAGATCGACCTGCCCGACTTCGCCACCCTGGCCGTCGAGGTCGACGCGGTCACCGTCGAGGACGCCGACATCGACGAGCGCCTGACGACCCTGCGCCAGCGCTTCGGCACCCTCAAGGGCGTCGAGCGCGCCGCCGCCACCGGCGACTTCGTCTCGATCGACCTGTCCGCCCAGATCGGCGGCGAGGAGATCGACACCGTCACCGGGGTCTCCTACGAGGTCGGCGCCGGGAACATGCTCGACGGCATGGACGAAGCCCTCGTCGGGATGAGCGCGGGCGAGACCAAAACCTTCTCGGCGCCGCTGGCCGGTGGGGAGCACGCCGGCGAGGCGGCCGAATGCACGATCACCGTCCAGTCGGTCAAGGAGCGCGAGCTGCCCGAGCTCGACGACGAGTTCGCTCAGTTGGCCAGCGAGTTCGACACCCTGCAGGAGCTCAAGGCCGACCTCGTCAAGGACGCCGAGCGCGGCAAGCGATTCGGCCAGGGCCTGCAGGCCCGCGACAAGGTCATGCAGGCCCTGCTCGACGCGGTCGAGATCCCCATCCCCGAGGGCATCGTCGAGGCCGAGGTCAACCACCACCTCGAGGGTGAGGGCCGGCTCGAGGACGCCGAGCACCGCGCCGAAGTCGACGCCGAGACCCGCAAGGGCCTGGCCACCCAGTTCCTCCTCGACGCCATCGTCGAGAAGCACGAGATCCGGGTCGAGCAGCCCGAGCTCATCGAATACCTCATCATGTCCGCGCAGCAGTACGGCATGGACCCCAACCAGTTCGCGCAGGCCATCGACGCCCAGGGGCAGATCCCGGCCATGGTCGGCGAGGTCGCGCGTCGCAAGGCGCTCGCCAAGGTTCTCGAGCAGGCGACGGTCACCGACACCAGGGGCGAGAAGGTCGACCTCGAGTCGGTCATGGCGCCCAGCGCTGCCATGGCGCACGACCACGATCACGACCACGGGGATCACGACCACGAGCACTGAGTTCCCCTTCCGGCCCGGGTCTCCCGGGCCGGAGGTCTGTGTGGGGGCGGGCGCGTGACCGGGCGGCTGTGCGCTCATGGCGAACACGCGGCATACCGGGATTGTCCGCGGGGGCTCGGACGTTAGGGTCGGGAGAGCGGGCGAGCCGTCCCGCACCGACCGACGCATGGAGTCACAGGTGAGCCAGAGCAACGAGGTCGTCATGGCCGGGGCCCCGATGCCCGGCAGCCTCGACGACCACATCTACAACCGGCTGCTCAAGGA
>CAZNLX010000313.1:0-2110 GCA_964573925.1 uncultured Intrasporangiaceae bacterium | reverse complement strand
GGCGCCGTTGGCCGGCGCGGTCGCGCCGGGGCCCGTGGCGCTTGGGCGGGTGATGGAGGCCTTGATCGAAGGCGCGCCGGCGAAGGGGTCGCCTGCAACCAGGACCAGGCCGGTAGCCGCCCCAACGAACACCACCGCGGCGCCGGTCATCGCCACCCAGGGCTTCTTCGCGAACTCCAGCAGGGCGCGCGGATTGAAACGGCCCCCCGGCTGGGGAGCCTGGACGCCGACAAAGGCGGGCTGGCGTTTGGCGAACATGGACGGGCGACCAGGGGCTAAGCGGACTGCAAGCCGGACGCACCTCGCCCGACCTTTCGCTTCACCCTCGCCCGCGCCGGTTAAGAAAGACTAACGGGGCAGGTGAAAGGGCGTATCAACGATGCGCTCGAAATCCGGGGGAGCCACGGCAGCAATTTCCCCGCCCAAAGTGATTGTCGACTCGTGGGAGCAGTACACGATCCAGCGGAAGTCGGGATCGGTGAAGAATCCTTCGGCCCCCGTGTAGTCGAAATCGTGGGCGGCGGCCTCGGTCAGGTAGCTTTCGCCCCACTCGCGAATCTCGAACATCCGTGCCGCGCCGGCGGCGCTAAGGAAACCATCCAGCGCGGCCTCGAGGCGAGGCCGGTCGATGCGTGCGAGCTCGAAAGCGATGAGCGAGGGATGGGTCCGCGAGTGCAACGGGTACCAATAACCGCCGGTTGCGCCCCAGACTTCCGCTAGTCGCTGGCAGACGGTCGCGAACTCCTCCTGACTTAGCACCCGGCGGTATGGAAGCGGCTCTACGTTGGCGACGCTTGCCGACGTCGCCTTCGAGAAGAGGTCCGCAAGAGCTTCGCGCTCCTCGGTCATCGCGCGTTCGTGGATCGAGTTGCCTGAAGGCATCGTCGAGTCCGATCCTGCGAAAAGCGCGGCCTCGATCAATTTCGGCCTGAGAGTCCCAACGGGGGGAAGGCTGTCGAAATCCAGGGTCTCGATTGCCGCCAGGACCGCGTCATCCACGATGTAGCGTGGGAAGATCGAATATGCGGCGTCGCTGTACTCATAGCCTGTTCGTTCGGGAAGTTCCGCGTAGCGGCTCGACCATTCGCCATGCCGCAGGAGGCAGGTTCTCCGCGCGAAGGTGTGAAGGCGCTGGGCTTCGTCCATTGCTTGATGATGTCGTCTGACGGTTCCCACCGCAAACCTCTTGGTGGAACGATCGCGCCTTCGGGTCTGGGCGTGTCAAGGACGCGGCCCTCAGGGCCGCGCCGGCGGAGCCGGTGCTTCGCATCCTTGAGACGCCCAGACCCCGGCGCACAATGGCCTTCAAGAGGTCAGGGACGGGCGTGGCTGGAGGCTGAAACGAAGAACGCCCCGGAGGGCCGGGGCGTTCTGGAGGCTTATTTCTTCGGGGCGACCGCGCCGCCCGGGGGCGGGGTGCTGGGCCGGTAGGGCTGGGGCCGGTCCGGAATGCCCGGGGCCGAGGGGGTCGCCGGCGCGGTGGCGGCGGCGCGGCGGCCGGGGATGGTCGTCCCGAGTTCGGCCAGCTTGACCTTGGGCACGGGCTTCAGCGCCGCCAGATTGCCGTTGACCGCCAGGACGTCGAAGGCGCGCGTCAGCTGGAAGTCGCCCTTCTTGGGATCGAAGGTCTCGGGCGGATATTCCGAAGGCTCGTGGGCGCCGCGGCGGGTGCGTCCCTCGTCGGCGTTCAGGGCGTTCGCGAAGGACGCCTCCGAGAACTGGAAGCGCGCCGAGGCCAGGCGCTCGGCCTGTTCACGGGTCAACGCGACCTCGAGATCCGGCTCAATGCCGGTGCGCTGGATGGAGCGGCCGGACGGCGTGTAGTAGCGCGCGATGGTGATCTTGAGCGCGCCGTCGGCGCCGCCGCGCAGCGGGATGACGCTCTGCACCGAACCCTTGCCGAAGCTGGTCAGGCCCACGACCGTGGCGCGGTGGCGGTCCTGCAGGGCGCCGGCGACGATCTCGGCCGCCGACGCGGAGCCCGGGTTGACCAGCACCACCATGGGCAGGCCGTCGAGCAGGTCGCCCGGCTTGGCGTTGTAGCGTTCGATGTCGGTGGGCTGGCGGCCGCGTTGGGTCACCACCTCGCCGCCATCCAGGAAGGCGTCGG
>CAZNLX010000312.1:0-2111 GCA_964573925.1 uncultured Intrasporangiaceae bacterium | reverse complement strand
GGCAGGGTGATGTGCACCGGCTCGGTGCCGTGCCCGTAGAGGACCGCGGGGATCTTGTGGTCGCGGCGGATCTTGCGGGCGGCACCCTTGCCGAACGAATTGCGGCGCTCGGCGGGAAGCTTGATCTCGGACATGACGCTCCTTGTGCATGACGATTGTGGGGCGGCAGACCAAGGGGGTATGCCGCGGGGCCGGGCCTCGACGCGGGACGCGACGCGCGGGCGGAGGCGGGCCGACGAGCGGCTCACCTTGTCGATCACGGACCGCCGTCGTGGCACGTCCCTCGCCGAGGCAACTCACGAATCCTAGGCCACGCCAAGGAAGATACAGAAATCCGGGATAACGACTTCCGGGCTGCTCGGCCGGGGGCTCCAGATATCGTTGGGCCGGACGGCGGGGTCGCACGACAGCGTCGGACGGGCGAGCGGTGGGGGGTGGCATGGTGTCGGTGAGCCCGGCCGTCGCCGCGCACCTGGTCTCGTTGGATTCCGAACCCGCCCGGCGCGCGCTGGCCCTGCAGCGGGCCCGAGCCGCCGGGCTCGACCCGCGCGTGCACCCGGCGTGCGATGGACGAACCCTCGATCCGTTGCCGGTCTCCCCCGGCGGCCCGGCCCCTGGCGAGATCGGCTGTCTGCTTTCGCACCGGTCGCTCCTTCGCGAGATCGCCGCCGGCCCGGCCGACCTGGCCCTGGTCCTCGAGGACGATGTCGTCTTCGCCGAGCAGTTCGGCCCGGGGATGGCCGAGGTCTTGACCGCAGTGGCCGAGCACGACCTGAGTTTCGTGCAGGTCGGGTGGATGCCCACCGACGAGCAGCGCCGGCCGGTCAACCGCGTCCGAGCCCGCCTGGCGGCCAGCCCGCCGGTGCGGCGGGTCGTGCACGCCCTGCGGCCGAACACCCCGGCCAAGGCTCCGCTCGTCGTGCCGCGGCCGCTCGGCTGGGGAGCCCACTGCTACCTGGTGACCCGAGGATTCGCCGGAACCCTCGCCGAGATCCTCGACAGTCCCCTGTTGGCTCCGGTCGACGCGGTCTTCCGCGGCGTCGCGGTGATGGCACCCGACCGGCTCTGGCGGACGAGGTTCCCGCTCGCCGGGCAGGACTTCACCCTCGGCTCGACGGTCAACCCGGAGCGCTTCCGGTTCGTCGGCCGGCAACTGGACGCCCATGGCCGCCTGGTCGACGACCCTCGCTCGACCGATCCGGATCACGGGCGTGGCTGACCCGTCCTTGGACCGCGGCGAGATCCAGCGAAGGGCCGCGCGTGGGGCGGTCTGGACGCTGCTGCACACCGTCGTCTCGATGCCGGTCGCCTGGCTGGCCAACGTCGTGCTGGCCCGGATCCTCGGGGTGGCCGACTACGGCCAGCTCGCCCTGCTCACCACGGTCATGCTCCTGGTCGGCGTCGTCGTCGCCAGCGGGGTCGACCAGGCGATGGTCCAGTTGGGGGCCAGGGCCCACTCGGCGGGACGATTCGAGGAGACCCGCGACCTGCTCTCCCGAGTTCAAGGGTTCCGGTTGCTCGTGCTGGCCCCGATCGTCTCGTGTGCGGCCTGGCGTTGGACCGACGTCCACTGGGTGTTCCTGGTCTGCGCGCTCGTCTTCGGGGTGTGGATGCCGGCGGCCTTCTCGGGAGCCGCGGTGAGCCTCACCCTGGAGAACCGCACCGACGTCGACGCCCGGATCCAATTGGTCACCTCCCTGCTGCAGCAGGCCATCGTCGTCGGGGTGGCCCTGCTGTTCGCCACCCCGGACGCGGTGTGGACCACCAGGGTCGCGATCGCCGGGTTCACCACGCTCGCGGCGCTGCCGTTCATCCGGGCCGACTATCGGCGCGCCGTGTTGCGCCCCAAGAGCCCTTTCGGCCTGCCACGCAGCTTCTGGCGGTATGCCGTCCCCGTCGGCCTCGCCGCGATCCTCAGTGCGGTCGCCACCGAGCGCAGCGAGCTGTTCTTCCTCAACGCCTTCTCGACCCCGGTGGAGATGGGTCTCTTCGCGGTCGCCTTCGGCCTGGCCAACCACCTGCTCGCCCCGGCCCAGGCGCTGATCAATCCCTTGGTGCCGGCCATCACCGGTCTGCACGAGGTCGACCGCGGCGCCCTGGGCCGGGCCCTC
>CAZNLX010000311.1:0-2118 GCA_964573925.1 uncultured Intrasporangiaceae bacterium | reverse complement strand
TGCGCTTGGTGAGCATCGCGATCTGCACCTCGGGAGAGCCGGTGTCGCCCTCGGTCGTGGCGTACTCGGACATGATCTGCTTCTTGGTCTGGCTGTCCAGCGACATGGACTGATCGACTCCTTCTCGGGGTGCTGCGCGGTGCTCCAGGGCAGGTCCACCTGGGCGCTCTCGATCCGCGGCCGTTCGACGGCAACGCTCAGGTTATCAGCGCCAAGGGTGGGCTCCCTAATCGGCGGCCGAGGTGGTCGGACCGGGCCGCCGCCGGGCGTATCGTCGGCTCGTGCACGAGATCCGCTGGATCGACCTCGACGGGGTCGTCAACATGCGCGACGTCGGGGGGATGCCGACCGTCGACGGGGGCCGGATCGCCGACGGTCGGCTGATCCGCTCGGACAACCTCCAGGAGTTGACCCCGTCCGCCATCCGGCGCCTCGTCGACGACCTCGGCGTCACCGACGTCGTCGACCTGCGCAGCCATGTGGAAATCGTCACCGAGGGCGACGGTCCGCTCATCGGTCACCCCAGGGTCCGGATCAGTCACTTCACCCTGTATGCCGACGACTCACCCGAGCCGGGCCTGCCCGGACAGGTGCGCGAGCTGCCCTGGGAAATCCAGGCCCGGCGTGAGGCGGCGAGCGGAAGCGGCCGTGGGCCCTCGAGTGGGTCGGCACGGCCGCGGATCGTGCCGGCCGACAGCGACCACGACGACTGGTGGTCGGGACACTACTTGAGCTACCTCGGACAGCGACCCGACTCGGTGCTCGGCGCGCTGCGAACCATCGCGGCCGCTCCCGGGGCGGCGGTTGTCCACTGTGCTGCCGGCAAGGACCGGACCGGGACGATCACCGGACTCGCGCTGGTCGCCGCAGGTGCTCATCCGGATGCGGTCATCGCCGACTTTGCAGCGTCGGCCGAACGGGTCCCGCAAATCCTCGAGCGCCTGCGGCGCCGACCGGCATACGCGGAGAACCTGCGGGGCAAGACGGTCCAGGAGCAGGCACCCCGGCCCGAGACCATGGCCCGACTGTTGGCCGTGCTCGACCGGGACTTCGGCGGAGTTCTCGGCTGGTTGGCGACCCAGGGTTGGGGCCGAGCCGACACCGAGCGGCTCCGCGGCAAGCTCCGCGACGGCTGACCGGCCCGGGGGGCCAGGGCGGCCTACTTCTTCTTGGGGTCGATGTCCTCGCTGGAGAGCGCGGCGATGAACGCCTCCTGCGGGACCTCGACCCGCCCGACCATCTTCATCCGCTTCTTGCCCTCCTTCTGCTTCTCCAGGAGTTTGCGCTTGCGGGTGATGTCACCGCCGTAGCACTTGGCCAGCACGTCCTTGCGGATCGCCCGGATCGTCTCCCGGGCGATGATCCGCGACCCGATGGCGGCCTGGATCGGCACCTCGAACTGCTGGCGCGGGATGAGCTTGCGCAGCTTGCCGGCCATGTCGACGCCGTAGGAATAGGCCTTGTCCTTGTGGACGATCGCCGAGAAGGCGTCGACCTGCTCACCCTGCAGGAGGATGTCGACCTTGACGAGGTCGGCGACCTGGTCGCCGTCGGCCTCGTAATCCAGCGAGGCATAGCCTCGGGTCCGCGACTTGAGCTGGTCGAAGAAGTCGAAGACGATCTCGGCCAGCGGCAGGGTGTAGCGCATCTCGACGCGGTCCTCGGACAGGTAGTCCATCCCGCGCAGCGCCCCGCGCTTGCCCTGGCAGAGTTCCATGATCGCCCCGATGAACTCGCTCGGCGCGAGGATCGTGGCCCGCACGACCGGCTCGCGAACCTCGGCGATCTTGCCGTCCGGGTACTCGCTGGGGTTGGTCACGGTGACCGTGCGCTTGTCCTCGAGGGTGACCTCGTAGACGACATTGGGCTGGGTCGAGATGAGGTCCAGGCCGAACTCACGCTCCAGCCGCTCCCGGACGATCTCCAGGTGCAGCAGCCCGAGGAAGCCGCACCGGAAGCCGAACCCGAGCGCCGCCGAGGTTTCCGGCTCGTAGACCAGGGCCGCGTCGTTGAGCTTGAGTTTGTCGAGGGCATCGCGCAGGTCCGGATAGTCCGAGCCGTCGATGGGATAGAGCCCGGAGAAGACCATCGGCTTGGGGTCGCGGTAGCCGCCGAGCG
>CAZNLX010000310.1:0-2122 GCA_964573925.1 uncultured Intrasporangiaceae bacterium | reverse complement strand
TGGAACCTCGGGACGAAGTGGAAGTGGATGGCCCCGATCGCCTGCCTGGAGATCGCGATCATCTCGATCTACTTCATCCTCCCGTTCACCCCGGCGGCCTGGCCGGGCAACCCGGACTTCGACTGGAAGTTCGTCAACTACGCACCGATCCTCACCGGCGGGACGCTCATCCTCCTGTGGATCGGCTGGCACCTGTCGGCGAAGAAGTGGTTCACCGGCCCGAAGACGACCATCGACCTGCCGGCCGGTGTCTCCTCAGCGGACGAGATCTACCGCGAGCACCACGGCACGACCGCCCACCCGGGATCGCCCCAGGACGGTGGCCGTTCGGGGACGTCGTCCTGATCACCGACCCCGCTGCCCTCGCGCGGCTGTTCGACGAGATCCCGTGTCTCGCAGGGCAGCCGCGCGAGGTCACCCCGCTGCAAGGTGGTCTGACGAACCACAACTACCGGGTGCGGACCCCGGCCGCCGATGTCGTCGTGCGCCTGTCGGCGCCGGGAACCGAGTTGTTGGCGGTCGACCGGGAGGCCGAGCACCACAACACCCGTGCGGCAGCGACGACCGGGGTCGGGCCTCCGGTCCTGGACTACCTACCCGGCCGCGGCGTGCTCGTCGTCGCCTATCTGCCCGCCCGCACCTTCTCGGAGGCCGATGTGTCCGCCAACCTCCCGCGGATCGCCGCGGCGGTCCGGCGGTTGCACGCGGGCCCGGCCTTCCTCGGACGGATGGACATGTTCGCCCTCCAACGACGCTATCGGGTGCTCGCCGACGAACGAGGCATGCGTATGCCGCCCGGCTACGACGAACTCGCCCCGCTCGCCGAGCGCGCCCAGGCGGCCATGGCGGCATACCCGGAGGCACTCGTGCCCTGCCACAACGACCTGCTGGCGGGGAACTTCCTCGACGACGGGCAGGACGTGCGGATCATCGACTACGAATACGCCGGGATGAACGAGCCGGCGTTCGAGTTGGGCAACATCGCCCAAGAGTCCGGGGTGAGTGACGAGGCCCTCACCGGGCTGGTCACCGACTACTACGGGCGGGCTGACGCGCGACTGCTGGCCCGGGCCAACGTCTGGCGGGCGATTTCCGGCTTCGGCTGGACGTTGTGGGGGGTCATCCAGGACACCGTGAGTGTCGTGGAGGCCGACTACTGGGGGTGGGCGATGGAGAAGTACGAGAGCGCAGCACGGTTGCTCCGTGCCGACCGCTTCGAGGACCTCCTCGCGGCCGCCGCCCTCCCGCCGTCGCCGGTGCCCGCCTCAGGAGTCCGCCCGTGAACGCCGCAGACGTCCCGAGCCGGGCCCGCGTCGTCATCATCGGTGGCGGCGTCATCGGCACGAGCGTCGCCTACCATCTGACCGAGCTCGGCTGGACCGACGTCGTCGTGCTCGAGCAGGGCACCCTGTCCTGCGGGACGACCTGGCATGCCGCGGGACTGGTCGGCCAACTGCGCGCCAGCGAGGCCGGCACCCGGCTGGTGCAGTACTCCTGTCAGCTCTACGACCGGATCGAGGCCGAGACCGGCCTGTCGGCCGGCTACCGTCGCTGCGGCGGGCTCACCGTCGCCCGTACCCCTGAGCGGATGGTCGCCCTGCGGCGCACGGCGGCCAGCGCGGCGGCATACGGGCTGGACTGCGAGCTGCTCACCCCGGCCCAGGCGGGGGAGCGCAACCCGCTCATCCGCACCGACGACCTCGTCGGCGCGATCTGGCTGCCCGACGACGGGCGGGCCAACCCGACCGATCTGACCCAGGCGCTGGCCAAGGGCGCCAAGCAGCGCGGCGCGACGATCCTCGAACGGACCCGGGTCCTGGACATCAGCACCGCGCCCGCCGCTCGCGGTGTCCGGGTCACCGGAGTGCGCACCGACCGCGGCGACATCGAGGCCGAGATCGTCGTCAACTGCGCCGGTCAATGGGCCAAGGCCGTCGGCGAACTCGTCGGGGCCACGGTCCCGCTGCACTCGGCCGAGCATTTCTATGTCGTCACCGAGCAGATCGAGGGAGTGCACCGCGACCTGCCCATCCTGCGCGACCCGGACGGCTACACCTACGTCAAGGAGGAGGTTGGCGGCCTGCTTGTCGGCGGCTTCGAACCGGTGGCCAAGCCCTGGGTG
>CAZNLX010000309.1:0-2132 GCA_964573925.1 uncultured Intrasporangiaceae bacterium | reverse complement strand
GCTGCACCATCGGGCGCAGCTCCGGCGGGATCACCGGCACCACGTCGAGGATCATGGCCCGAGGGTCGTTGATCCGACGGCCGTTCTCGTCTCGTTGGTTGAACGAGGCCACGATCTTGAGGCGCTTGATGGCCTTCTGCTTGCGCTGGGCCGAGAGAGGCTTTTGGCCTTCCTGGGGATCGATGGCGGCGCGGAGCTTCTCTTCTTCCACGTCGAGGTCGAGCTCGTTGATGAGGGCCTTGATGGTCTCGGCGCCCATGCCACCCTCGAAGTAGTCGCCGTAGCGGTCCTCGAGCTCACGCCACAGCATCTCGTCTTCGATGATCTGACGGGAGAACAGGCTCTTGAACTCGTCGAAGGAACGCTGGAGAACATCGAGCTCCAGCTCCCAACGCTCACGGATCAGCGCCAGGTCCTTGTCGGCCTGCTTCTGGCGGGCCTTGATGTCGGCATCCTTGGCACCTTCTGCCTCGAGCGCCGCGATCTCGGCCTCTAGCTCCTCCAGGCGACGGGCCAGTTCCAGCTCGCGCTCGTTCTCCAGTTCCTCGCGCTCGGCCAACACCTCGGCCTCGAGGTTGGGGAGATCGGCGTCGCGCTTCTCCTCGTCGACCGACACCACCAGGTTGGCGGCGAAGTAGATGACCTTCTCGAGCTGCTTGGCCTTGAGCTCCTCGCGGGGCTCGGTGCCCATCAGAAGGTACGCCAGCCAGGAACGGGTACCGCGCAGGTACCAGATGTGCACGGCCGGGGCGGCCAGTTCGATGTGGCCCATGCGCTCACGGCGCACCTTGGAGCGGGTCACCTCGACGCCGCAGCGCTCACAGATGATGCCCTTGAAGCGCACCCGCTTGTACTTGCCGCAGTAGCACTCCCAGTCCTTGGTCGGACCGAAGATCTTCTCGCAGAAGAGGCCGTCCTTCTCGGGCTTGAGGGTGCGGTAGTTGATGGTCTCCGGCTTCTTGACCTCGCCGTTGGACCACATGCGGATCGAGTCCGCGGTGGCCAGGCCGATCCGGAGCTGGTCGAAGTTGTTGACGTCAAGCACGGTCGTGCTCCCTTCGGTCGCACCCAAACTGCATGGAGACGGCTTCGCCGTCGTGATCTCTGGTTCCGGTCACCCAAGCTCGCTGCGCTCGACGGCTGACCGGTCCGGCCGTTGGCCGGATTCGTTCGGTGTTCATCTGCTGAGGGTCCTCGATCAGTTCCGTCAGAGCCGTCCGGCTCGGCGCCGCTCGTCTTCTTCGTCCGAACCCCTCTCGGGTCGGCTCAGGTCGATGCCCAGCTCCTCGGCGGTGCGGAAGATGTCCTCGTCGAGCTCACGCATCTCGATCTCCTCGCCGGTCTTGGCCAGGACCTCGACGTTGAGGCACAGGGCCTGCATCTCCTTGATGAGCACCTTGAAGCTCTCGGGGATGCCCGGCTCGGGGATGTTCTCGCCCTTGACGATGGCCTCGTACACCTTGACCCGGCCCAACACGTCGTCGGACTTGATGGTCAGCAGTTCTTGCAGGCAGTAGGCGGCGCCGTAGGCCTCCAGGGCCCACACCTCCATCTCGCCGAAGCGCTGACCACCGAACTGGGCCTTACCACCGAGCGGCTGCTGGGTGATCATCGAGTACGGACCGGTCGAGCGGGCGTGGATCTTGTCGTCGACGAGGTGGGCCAGCTTGAGGATGTACATGTACCCGACGGTGATCGGGTTGTCGTAGGCATCGCCGGTTCGGCCGTTGTAGAGGGTCGTCTTTCCGTTGTTCTGGATGAGACGCCCGCCGTCGCCGTACTCCTCATAGGGGGACTCGGGGTTGAGGTTCTCCAGGATCTGCTGGATGGTGGGGTGCTTGCGGGCACCCTCCTCCTCGTCCCAGTAGGCACCGTCGAACACCGGGGTGGCGATCAGCTTGGCCGGAGGGGTGGCCGGACGGGTCTTGCGCTCGGTGCGGACCGGCTCGTCGCCGACCGGACCGGACTTCTCGTGATCCCAGCCCCATCGGGCGGCGTAGCCCAGGTGGGACTCCATGACCTGGCCCACGTTCATGCGGGACGGGACGCCGAGCGGGTTGAGGATGATGTCGACGGGGCTGCCGTCGGCGAGGAAGGGCATGTCCTCGATGGGGAGGATCCGCGAGATGACG
>CAZNLX010000308.1:0-2138 GCA_964573925.1 uncultured Intrasporangiaceae bacterium | reverse complement strand
GGTCACCATTGCTCCGAGCACGGTCACGGCGGCCTCGCCGGGCACGGTGACCGCGAAAGTCCTGTCCTCCACTGGCGCGGGCGTTGCCGGCCAAGTGGTGCAGTTTTCCACCCAATCGGGTCTAGGTAAATTCAGTGCGCCAAGCGCTCTCACGGACGCGACCGGCGTGGCGACGGTGACGGTGACGCCGACCACCAACCAGACTGTGGGCGCCGATACCGTGCTCGCATCGGCCAGCGTTGCCGGTAGCCCGGTGTCGGGCAGCGCGGGCTTCCAGCTCACGGCGACCAATGTGACGATTGCCGCCTTCGCGGCCGACATCGGCGCGACGCCGCTCGCGCCCTACGGCCAGACGACGCTGACGGTGACGTTGTCCAACGGCGCTCAGGGTAATCCGACCAACATCGCCGTTTCTTCGGCCTGCGTGAGCAGCGGTCTGGCGACGCTGACGCCAGCCTCGGTGACGACGTCTACCGGCGTGGCAACCTTCACCTACCGCGACAGCGGATGCGGCGCGAACCGGACCGATCCGCTGCAGGCCTCGATCACCGGCAGCACGGCCAACGCCGGGCTGACGCTGAACCTGACCGCACCCACGCCCACGAGCATCAGGTTCGTTTCCGCCTCACCCGCCGCGATCTATCTGAAAGGTTCCGGGTTTGTCGAGAATTCGTCGGTGACATTCCGGGTTGTCGACGCCAATGGCAACGGGGTGCGCGGTCAAACCGTGAGCCTCAAGCCGAGCACCGTGGCCGGAGGGCTGCAGCTCGAAGGCATCTCCGATATGGCGCAGTTCCCGATCACGCGGGAGAGCGACTCCAACGGCAACGTCATCGTGCGCGTCAACTCGGGCACGGTGCCGACACCGGTGCGCGTCATGGCTTCGATGGAAGTCAACAGCCAGACGATCTCCACGGTTTCGAGTTCGCTGGCGATCGCCGTTGGTCTGCCGTCACAACTGAATTTCTCGCTGTCGCAGAAGGTCTTCAACGTCGAGGGGTACAACGTCGACGGCATCCAGAACTCGTACATGGTGATCGCCTCCGACCGGCTCGGCAATCCCGTACCGGATGGCACCGCGATCAACTTTGTCACCACCGGCGGTCAGGTGCAGTCGATCGTCCAGACAGCGAGTGCCGGTGGGTTGTCGCAGGCGACGGCGGCCTTTCAGACTTCGCAGCCCAAGCCGATCGACGGTCGGGTCACGGTGCTGGCCTATGCGATGGGCGAGGAATCGTTCCTCGATACGAACGGCAACAACGTCTACGACCCGGGTGAGCCGTTCCAGGATCTGGGCGATCCGTTCCTTGACCGCCGCTTCGACGGTGCATTCGATCCTGCGGTCGACCAGTTCTTCTCTCTCGGCGATCCGGCAGCGACGCACGACTGCGCACCGTCCGCTTCGCCATTGCTGGCGCTCGACACCTCGATGCCGAGCCGTCCCGGAACCTGCACCGGCAACTGGGGTCGCGCCTATGTGCGGCGAGCCATCCAGACCGTCTTCTCGACGTCGAGCGCCATGCCGCGCTGGGGGCTCTCGTGGCCCGCTGGTGCGAGGGCGGCAGTGTGTCCGAATCCCGCCGATCACACATTGCTGAAGGACAATTACGGTCTTCCGACGCCCGATCTGCCCGCGTACAACGCCGATGGAACGAAGAACAAAAACTATTACCGCCCGTTTGGCGCTGTCCGTCTCTACGACATGAAGCCGGCTGGCGTCATCAGTTTCTTCGTCTCCGATGCAAATCCGGAGGCTTTCAATCCGATGCCTGCGGGCACCAAGATCGCGGCCAGCGCGACCGACGGACTGACGGTTTCGGTGGTTGGCGGCAGCCCGGTCCCGAACACCATCTCACCGTCGAGTGCGACGATCAGCTACTCGTTCAAGGACGCGACGGAAGGCACGATCACCGTGACGATCACGTCGCCGAGCGGTCTTGCATCGACATTCAGTCAATTCATCTCGGAAAACCCGGCACCTGCCGGATTCGGCTCCTGCCCGTGAACGACTGTGGCGAGCAGAGGTTATTGGTGACCTAGCGCCCGCCACACCACCTCGCTCGTCAGCGGCATCTGCACCGTCTCGGCCTCGCGTCCCAGCCCGGCCGAGGCGAGGGCGTCGAGCACCGCGTTGACCA
>CAZNLX010000307.1:0-2139 GCA_964573925.1 uncultured Intrasporangiaceae bacterium | reverse complement strand
ACCACCACCGCAGACCAAACTGACCGCATGAGACAGCGGCTCACCCTCGTGGCCATCACCTTGGCCGCGTTCATCGCCGTCAACATCATCCTTATCGTGATCTCGAACCTCTTGTGGCGATGACGGTGGGCTCGGACCCCGGCGGGCGAGACACCGGGACCCACATACGCCTGCCGAGGTGCCTCACGTGAAAGTGAGCGCGTGGGGGTTGGTGGTGCCTCACACACTTTGAGCGCTTGAGGGCTTGCGTTTGGTGGGTGTCAATCGGTTGATCGACGGTTGTAAGGATTCCAGATCGAGGGGCTTCGCTGCGGCGATGGCTTCGGTCTTGGCTCTAGCGGCGGCGGTGAGCTGGGCCTGGATGTGGTTGATCTGGCGAGTGAGGTCGGCGGGGTTGGTGCCGTGGATCCGGGCTTGGACCTCAGCGATGCGGTTCTCGGTGAGGATCTCGGCGTCGAGGACGCGCTGCCAGGGGGTCTTGGGGTCGTCGTAGACGCGTCGGCGCCGGCCGTCTGGGCCGGTGCGGTAGTCGAGGGGTTTGCGGGTCGGGGTGAAGAAGTTCAGCCGGAGCGACACCAGCGGCCACAGCTCGTTGAGCAACGTGAGTTCTTCGGGCGTGTCGTAGCGCCAGTAGAAGGCGTGCTTGCGCACGACGTGGTTGTTCTTGGACTCGACGGTTGCCTGGTCGTTCTTGCGGTAGGGCCGTGATCGTGTCTGGGCGATGTCTCGGTCTTGGAGCCACCCGGCGACGTCGTGGTTGATGAACTCTGATCCGTTGTCTGAGTCGAAGCTGACCAACGGGAACGGGAAACTGGCCTGCAGGTCCTCAACAGCTTGGGTGATCCACAGCGAGGCGTTGTTGCGGATCGAGGTGTTCTCGGTCCAGCCGGTGACCATGTCGGTCATGGTGAGGGTGCGGGCAAACTCACCGATGTAGGTCGGTCCGCAGTGCGCGACCGTGTCGGCTTCGATCGCTCCGGGGCGGTCATCGCGTTCGTCGCCGACGGTTCGGATCTTGATCGAGTTGCGCAGCTTCGGCGCCGCCCTTGTTGTGGAGATGCCTTTGATCCGCATCCGGTCACGGGCCGGGCGCAGGTAGCGGTCCACGGTGGCTGCTGACATCGCCATCAGTTCGGCCCGGGCCGCTTCTGTGGCGAATGGCTTGTCCAAGTCGCCGGCCGCTTCGAGCAAAGGAAGCCACAGGTCGCGCATCACCACGAAGTACTTCCCACATGGCATGCCCATGAGCATCCACACGTGCTCGAGCAACAGCCGGGTGTCGTCGCTGTATAGGCGGGATTTCACCGAGCGCTTGTCGATCTGGTCTTTGGGGTCTGGGAGCTGAGGGCCACTCAGCAAACGACGAGCAGTCGAGCGGCCCATCCCGGTGGTGTCCACGACCTGATCCAAGATCTGGCCCTTGTCAGCCTTGGAGCCTCTGCGGTATGCGTCGCGCAGCTTGTTCGTGACCTGACGTCGAGCAGCCATGTCGATCTTGCCTTCCATGAAGAGGCAAGCCTTCTCCCAGGCCTGGGATCATGCGCTCAAAGTGTGTGAGGCACCAAACATCTCCAAGCGCTCAAAGTGTGTGAGGCACGTCGGGTACTGGACATATCTGTCCGGTCGGAGTTGACTAGGGAAGAGGCGGCAACACCTCTCAGGGGTCCGCCGTTCCGGCCTTCTCTCCCTCCAAGGCCGGGGCGGCGGACCCCGACGCGTCCGGGCCCATTGGGTCGCTAGGCGTGGACGCGTCGGTCCCGGTCCCGGTCCGTCAGTGCCGGTGCACGCCGAACACGACGCGGCGTCAGCTCCGGCGGTGAGCTCGGACGGGTCCGGCGGCGGCGGCCAGCACGAAACCCAAGGTCGCGATCAAGGTGATGGCAGCGCCGGGCGGGATGTCCAGATGGTAGGCGGCCACCATGCCGGCACCGCCCGCCGCGGCATCCCACGCTGTCGAAGTGATCAGCATCGGCCCGAACCGGTCGGTGACCAGGCGGGCGGTGGCGGCCGGGATGACCAGACAGGCCGACACCAGTACCGCCCCGGTGACCTCCAGGGCGCCCATCACCGTCAAGGCCAGCAGGACCATGACCAGGTCGTCGAGGCGGTCGACGGGACTACCAGCGGCGCGGGCCACCT
>CAZNLX010000306.1:0-2153 GCA_964573925.1 uncultured Intrasporangiaceae bacterium | reverse complement strand
CCGTGGCAGACCTCGCACGGGACGTAGACGTCGGGGAGGAAGTTCATCTCGATCTTGATCGTGCCGTCGCCCGAGCAGTTGTCGCAGCGACCGCCCTTGACGTTGAACGAGAACCGCCCGGGCTGGTAGCCGCGGATCTTGGCCTCGGTCGTCTCGGCGAAAAGCCTGCGCATGTGGTCGAAGACCCCGGTGTAGGTGGCCGGGTTGGACCGCGGGGTGCGTCCGATCGGCGATTGGTCGACGTGGACGACCTTGTCGAGGTGCTCGAGCCCGGCGACCGACTTGTGCCGGCCGGGCACCTGGCGGGCCCCGTTGAGCCGGTTGGCCAGGACCGTGTAGAGGATGTCGTTCACGAGGGTCGACTTGCCCGAGCCGGAGACCCCGGTGACGGCGACGAGATTGCCGAGCGGGAAGGACACCGTGACGTCCTGGAGGTTGTTCTCCCGGGCCCCCACGACGGTCACCTGCTTGCCGGGCAGCTGCGGGCGCCGGACCGTCGGCAGCGGGATCTCCTTGCGTCCGGACAGATAGTGCCCGGTGATCGAGTCGGGATGGGCGAGCAGACCCACGACGGAGCCGGAATGGACGACGTGGCCGCCGTGCTCACCGGCCCCCGGACCGATGTCGACCACCCAGTCGGCCGTCGCGATGGTGTCTTCGTCGTGCTCGACGACGATGAGGGTGTTGCCCAGGTCGCGCAGCCGGGTGAGCGTCTCGATGAGCCGGTGGTTGTCGCGCTGGTGCAGCCCGATCGAGGGCTCGTCCAGGACGTAGAGCACCCCGACGAGGCCCGAACCGATCTGGGTGGCCAACCGGATCCGCTGGGCCTCGCCGCCGGAGAGGGTGGCCGCCGGCCGGTCGAGCGACAGGTAGTCCAGGCCCACGTCGAGCAGGAAGCCCAGCCGTGCGGCGATCTCCTTGACCACCCGCTCGGCGATCTGCCGCTCACGCTCGGTGAAGTCCACTGCGCGCAGGAAGTCGGCGCACTCGCTGATGGCGAGCGCACAGACCTGGGAGATGTTGCGCCCCCCGACGAGGACGGCGAGGATCTCGGGCTTGAGCCGGGCCCCGCGGCAGGCCGGACAGGGCACCTCGCGCATGTAGCCCTCGTAGCGTTCGCGGCTCCAGTCGGAGTCGGTCTCGCTGTGCCGCCGCTTGACGAACGGCACCACCCCCTCGAAGCCGGTCGTGTAGGACCGGTCGCGGCCGTAGCGGTTGCGGTAGCGGACGTGGACCTTGTAGTTCTGCCCGTGCAGCAGCGCTTCCTTGGCCCGCTCGGGCAGTGCCCGCCACGGGGTGTCGAGGCTGAACTTGAGGTCGTCGCCGAGCGCCTGGACGACCCGCATGAAGTAGTCGGCCGAGCCGGACGTCGACCCCCAGGGGACGATCGCGCCTTGGGCGATCGAGAGGTCCTCGTCGGGCACGCAGAGCTCGGGATCGACCTCGAGCTCGGTGCCGAGTCCGGAGCAGGTGGGACAGGCGCCGAACGGCGAGTTGAACGAGAACGACCGCGGCTCGATCTCGTCGATGGCCAGCGGGTGGTCGTTGGGGCAGGCCATCCGCTCGCTGAACCGCCGGGTGCGCTCGGGGTCCTCCTCCTCGCGGTCGACGAAGTCGACGAGGAGTATGCCGCCCGCGAGCGCGAGTGCCGTCTCGACCGAGTCGGTGAGCCGCCGGGTGGCGGCCGGATCGTCGCCCTTGGCGACGAGCCGGTCGACGACCACCTCGATCGTGTGCTTCACCTGCTTCTCGAGGGTGGGCGGCTCGCTGAGGGAGACGACCTGACCGTCGACCCGGGCCCGCGCATAGCCCTTGGTCTGCAGCTCGGCGAAGAGGTCGACGTATTCCCCCTTGCGGCCCTGGACGACCGGGGCGAGCAGCTGGAAGCGGGTGCGCTCGGGCAGCTCGAGCAGCCGGTCGACGATCTGTTGGGGGCTCTGCCGGGTGATCGGCTCGCCGCAGATCGGGCAGTGCGGGCGGCCGACCCGGGCGAAGAGCAACCGGAGGTAGTCGTAGACCTCGGTGATCGTGCCGACCGTCGAGCGGGGGTTGCGATTGGTCGACTTCTGGTCGATCGAGACGGCCGGGGACAGGCCCTCGATGAAGTCGACGTCGGGCTTGTCCATCTGCCCGAGGAACTGGCGGGCATAGGC
>CAZNLX010000305.1:0-2183 GCA_964573925.1 uncultured Intrasporangiaceae bacterium | reverse complement strand
GCCGCGCTCAAGTTGACCATCGTCGCCACCGACCTCGACCCTGGCTCGGAGCGGATCGTCACCTACCTGCGGACCTTCGGTGTCCCGGTCAACGCGATCTTCTTCTCCTACCTGGAAGACGACGGTCGCCGCTACCTCGCCCGCTCGTGGCTCGCCCGGGACGACGACCGCGAGAGCGGCGGCACGGCATACGGAAAGAGCAAGAGCGGCAAGCGCGCGGAGTGGAACGGTCAGGACTGGTTCGTCTCGTTCGGGGACGAGCCCGGAGGTCGGTCGTGGGCCGACGGGCGCACCTTCGGCTTCGTCAGCGCCGGGGGCGACGCGTGGTACTCCCGCAGTCTGCGCAATCCGCCCGTCGACGCCCGGGTCAACGTCCAGATCCCCTCCCGTGGATATGTCGGCGTGGGGATCGTCACGGGTCCAGCCGCGCGCTTCGATGAGGCGAAGGTCGACGTCGACGGGCGCGAGGTCGCGCTGTCGTCCCTCCCTCTGCAAGGCACCTACCGGCACACCGAGGGCGACGACCACGAGCCGGACGACCGGGCCGAGTGGGTGCTCCCGGTGCGGTGGTTGACGACGGTGCCGATCGATGAGGCCTACTGGGAGAAGGGGATGTTCGCCAACCAGAACAGTGCCTGCAAGCTGCGCCAGCAGTTCACCCTCGACCGCCTGGCGGAGCACTTCGCGCTGGACGAGGGATGACCGAAGTGATGCCTTGCCCTCACCCGACAGCAAGAGCATAATTTTCAACAGCTCAAAGTTATGCGACAGGGGGTTCTGGCAGGTGGGTCATACATTCGGTCGGGAGCCGGTCGACGTCGAGGTGCGGGCCCTGCTGCTGGCCCTGCGTGCCGGGGAACCCATGGCCGAGACCCCCAGGGTCGACTTCAAGGAGGAGCACGGCCGCCGGGACAAGAGCGGGGCCGTAGGTCCCAGCAACCCGACCAACGAGGCGGCCGCCCGGGAGCTGGCTGCTGAGGCCGCTTGCATGGCCAACACTCCGGGCGGCGGAGCCCTCATCTGCGGGGTCGCCAACAGCGGCGAGGTCATCGGCACCCAGCTCGACACCGACTGGCTCCGGCACCGGATGTGGGAGCTCACTGACCGCCGGCTCACCGTCGACATCACCGAGGACGACATCGGGGGTCGGCGCATCCTCGTGATCCGCTGCCCGCAAGCGATGGAGCCGATCCGCGTCCACGGCCGCGTCACATGGCGGGTGGGGACACACTGCGTCGAGGTCGACCCGACGTCGTGGCACGCCAAACGGATGGCCACGCTCAACTGCGACTGGTCTGCGGAGGAGTCGAACGTCCCAGCCTCGCGAGCATCCGCAGCCGCCGTGGAGCAGGCCCGCGTGTTCCTGCGCGAGTCGCGCGAAGAGCACGCTCAGGAGTTGGCTGCCGCCCCCGATGCCGAGCTGCTCCGACGCCTCAACGTCGTCACGGGCGAGGGCATGCTCACCAACGCCGGTGTGCTCGCGTTCGTCGGACGTGGTGACCCCGCCCTCGACTACGTGCGCAAGTCGGTCGCCGGCGGAGAGACGAGCACTCGCGTGAGCCGCGGCCAACGATCGCTCCTGCAGGAGCTCGCCGAGGTCTTCCAAGCACTGGAGGGCAACAACGCGCTGCTGCACCTGCACCGCGAGGGCCTCGTCGTCGGTCAGCTGCGGGAGATCCCGCCCCTGGCCGCGCGGGAGGCCATCGTCAACGGAGTGGTGCACCGGGAATGGGGCTCGGCCGATCCGACGCTGATCGAGCACGTCGGCCGCACGTTGCGGATCACCAGCCCCGGCGGATTCGTGGGCGGCGTCAACGAGCACAACATCCTCACCCACCCCTCGAAGTCGCGAAACCGCTCCCTCACCGAGCTGCTCGCCGCCCTGAGAATCGCCGAGCGCGAGGGTCAGGGGGTGGACCGGATGGTGCGGGAGATGATCGCCGTCGGGCACGAGCCCCCCGAGATCCGGGAGGTCGTCGGGCCCTACGTCCGAGCTGCCTTGGTCGGCGACAACGTGGACATCGCCTGGATGGCCTGGCTCACCGAGGTCCTGCCGGAGGAACACCGACGTGATCTTCACTGCCTCCTGGTCCTCCGTCGGATCCTGCGGGAAGGATGGGCCGATGTGGCAACCGTGGCGCCGCTGATCCAGTTGACCGTCGAGGAGGCGCGCGGAGCCATCA